>DASVUW010000101.1:0-2435 GCA_036386845.1 Allosphingosinicella sp.
GCCGTCATAGCGGTAGCGAGTCTGCAGGAAGAGCTTGGACAGGATGAACTGCGTAGGCGGCGTGACCCGTACCTTGGTGCCGTAGACCTCCGCCTCATAGACCTCGTTGAACCATTCGTCGGTGATCGGGATACTCGCCGAGGAGATGTTGAAGATGACGTCGAAGAAATTGTCGCCGAGCCAGACCTTCCCGATCCAGCGCTCGTCCTCCATCTCGATCTCGAAGCCGCGCGACTTGAAGAAGCCCAGGATCTTCGGGGCGTCGCTGGGCTTGCAGAAGACGTCCAGGTCCTTGGTCGGCCGGGTGATGCCGGTGAAGCAGGACAAGGCGTAAGTCCCCGACAGAAGGAAGGGAATCCCCGATTCCTGGAGGAGCTTCAGGCTCTCCGTGTAGAACCCGATCGCCTCCGGAGGCGGCTCGAAGGCGGACGAATCGAAAGTGTCGAGGTTGGTGCTCATTGTCCCCGCGGCGGCGATCCGGGCGGCCGCGACGGAGCGCCGCGCCTGCCTGGTGCCTGGGAGAACGGGGGTGGCGCGGAAGCGTTCCGCGCGGCGCCCTGACGCCGAGGCTGCAAACCCTCTCCCGCCTTTCCGCGGGAGAGGAGGGGCCAAGCGAAGCTTGGGAGGTGAGGGTCTGTAGCACTGACTCAGCAAGACCCTCACCTCCCACCGCTTCGCGGTGGGCCCCTCCTCTCCCGTAAGGACGGGAGAGGGGAAGCGCGGATCCGCTCAGCTAAGGCTGAGGCTGGGGCTGGGGCTGGGCCGGAGCCGGCGCGGGCGTTGGCCGCATGTCGATCAGTGTGACGATGAACTCGAGCTCGGCATTGGGCGGGATCGCGCCGGGGACGCCCTCCGCTCCGTAAGCCAGGGCCGACGGAATCCAGAAACGGTAGCGGCCGCCCTTCTGCATCAGCTGAAGGGCCTCCGCGAAGCCGGGGACGACTCCCGACACCGGAAAGGCGGTCGGGCGCGGGCCGGCGTCGAACAGGGTGCCGTCGGAAAGATGGCCCTCATAGGTGACGAGCACCTGATCGGTGGCGGTCGGCTTCGGCCCGATTCCCGGCCTCAGCGTCTCGAAGCGGAGCCCGGAAGGCGTGGTGACGACGGCGCGGACCGACACCGGAGGGATGAAGGAGCGGGGCGGAGGCGCGGGCCTGGCCTTGGCGGGGGCCGGCGCCGCGGCGGCGAGCAGGAGGGCGAGGCTCAGCATGTCGCCGTTCCTCGCCCGGATTTTCACTTAATGCAAGGCGAAGCGCGGAGCGGACCGGCGGCACATCGGCCGGCGCGGCCGGTCCCCGGCCCCGATCCTTCGCCTCAGGCAGCGAGCAGACCCTTGCCACCGACTCGATTGCCTGCCTTCGCTCCCGCGGTCGCTCGCCTCGCGACGAGGTAAACGGTCGTCGGGAAGAGGATCGCCAGGTAGCCGACCAGGAGGCTGTCGAGCACAAGGAGTATTGCGCCCGCGGCGGGCGGGAGAACGATCGGCAGCAGCCCCAGGGCGTAGTGCAGGATCATGATCGGAAAGAACATCGCCATGGTAAGCCCGAAGCTCCAGGCGATGTTGCCATGCATGGCCTTGAACGACTCGGCGAGGCTGGCCTTCGGGTCCCCGAGCGCGGCGCCGACCTTCCAGGGCGCGAAGTAGAGTTCGAGGGCCATGGCGACGAGCATCAATCCGATCCCGGCCAGGAGCAGGTGCCGCGACGATTCGAAGGCCCCGGCGAGGAGGCCGCCTACCTGCATCTCCAGCATTGTGAGCGCCGCCGAGAAGATCAACACCAGCGAATAGCGCGCCGCCGCGAAGCCGTCCCAGCGCATCGTCCGGTCGCGGTCGCCCTCGAAACCGAGAAAGCGCCAGACCCACCATCCCGTGAGGACGAGAGTTGCGATCTTGATATAGGCCCAGCCCGAACGAGCCGGATGATTTTCGACGGCCGATGCCTGGGCAACGCTCTCGAACATGCCGATCCGCCACTCGATGACGTGCTGGACCGCCTCCACGGCCACCGGGAGTGCGAAGATCAGCGGCAGAGCCACCGCGAACTTCGAAGCGAGTGCGTAATTCTCCTTAATTTCCCGGAACATGATCATCCTCCCCTGAAACTTCGCCTGAGAATTCGAGCAGATCGCCCGGCTGGCAGTCGAGCGCGGCGCAGATCGCCTCCAGGGTCGAGAATCGGATTGCCCTCGCCTTGCCGGTCTTGAGGATCGACAGGTTGGCGAGCGTGATTCCGACGCGGTCGGCGAGTTCGGTCAGAGTCATCCGCCGATCATGGAGCCGGTCGTCGAGCTTGACGAGGATCGCCATCAGACGGTGCCTTCCAATTCGTCGCGCATCCGGGTCCCGTGGGCGAAAACCCGGGCAAGGACGAAGAGCAGTGCTACGGCAAGCCAACCGGTGAGCGAAAAGGTCCAGCCGGACACGGCTTCGGTAC
>DASVUW010000102.1:0-3782 GCA_036386845.1 Allosphingosinicella sp.
CCCGGGTGATCGTCTCGCCGTCGCCGGAGAAGGAGACTGCGCCGACATGGTTGTCGGCGTAAAGGCCGTTGCCCGGAAGCGGGCTGTCGCCGATCCGGCCGACCTTGGCGCCGGTAAGGCCTCCGGTCGAAGTTCCTGCGGCGAGATTGCCGCCTTTGTCCATCGCGACCGCGCCCACCGTATCGTGCAGCTGCTCGAGCGCCTCGCGGCGGGTCTCGGTCATCAGCGCCTCGGTCGGCACCGTCTCCAGCCCTTCCTTCTTCGCGAACAGCAATGCGCCTTCGCCGACCAGAAGGACCTCCTTCTGGGGCAGCAGCCGCTTGGCGACGCTGACGGGGTGCCGCACGTTGCGGATCGCTCCGACCGCGCCGACGGCCAGGTTCTTTCCGTCCATCAGGCCGGAGCACATCTCGATCTCGCCCGCCTCGTTCAGCGCAGAGCCGCGCCCGGCGTTGAACACGGGCAGGTCCTCCAGGACCTTGATGGCCGCCTCGACCGCGTCGACCGCGCTGCCCCCTTGCTCCAGCACCGAGACTCCGGCTCGAACGGCCTCGATGATACCGTTGCGATTGTCGTCCTCCTCGCCCGGCTCCATCTCCTTGGCGCCGCCATGGACGATGAGGGCCCAGCGGCCCTCTTCGAGTTCCGCCACGTTATTCGGCCGCGATGAAGGAGGCGCGACCGGAGGCGCGTTCGGCGGCGGGCTTGAAGTCGTTTACCTGCTGCCATGCGCCTTTGACGTCGGTCGGAGTGATGACGATCAAATCGCCCGGCCTGCCCATCGCCAGGGCGGCGGCCGTCGAAGCCTGCTCGCCGGCTATGAGGTGGATGTGGTCCGGCGAACGGCCCGCCTCCAGCGCGCCGGCCTGCAGATGGCCCATCACCTCGCCCCGCGGCCGCCCGCGGGTCGCCGGGTCCTCCCGGAAAATCAGCTCGTCGAATATCCCGGCGGCGATACGGCCGAGCTCCATGATGTCCTCGTCGCGCCGGTCGCCGGCCATCGAAACGGTCCCGATCGTCCTCTTGTAGCGGTGGCTGAGGCCTTTCACGACCTTGCCCAGGGCCTCGAGGCCGGCGGCATTGTGGGCATAGTCGATGATCACCCGGAAGCCGTGAGCGTCGTGGACGTTGAGGCGGCCGGGATTCTGCTCGAAGGTCGATCGGAATTGCGCCATGGCTGAGCGGATAGTGAGGATGGGAACCTCGTGGGCGAGGGCGATGGCGATCGCCGCGAGCGAGTTCGCGACGTTGAACTCGGCCATGCCGTGAAGGGTCGCCGGGATGTCGCCCGCCTTCATGATGGTCTCGCGCCTCGTGTCGTCGTAGAGGACGATGGTGCCGCCGTCCGGACCGGCTTCGCGGACCACGGCCATTCCCCCGTCATCGACATGCTCCCTGAGCATCGGCGACATTTCGGCGCCTCCGCACAGCGAGAACCAGATGATCCGGCCGCCGGCCCGGCGCGCCATCTTGACGGTGAGGGGATCGTCCGCGTTGAGGACTGAATAGCCGCCCCTTCGCACCGCTTCGACGACGACCTGCTTGACGCTTGCGAGGTCCTCGACCGTCTCGATGCCCTTCAGGCCGAGATGGTCGGCGCTGACGTTCAGGCAGGCCGCGATGTCCGCTTCGCCGTAAGCGAGGCCCTCGCGCAGGAGGCCCCCCCGCGCGGTCTCGAGCACCGCGACCTCGACGGTCGGGTCGCGAAGGATCATCCGCGCGCTTCGAGGCCCGGTGGCGTCGCCTTCATGGGTGAGGATGTCGTTTATGTAGACCCCGGTCGTGGACGTGAGCCCCACGGTGCAGCCGGTGTAGCGGATGATGTGCTTGATCATCCGGCCGACGGTCGACTTGCCGTTGGTTCCCGTGATCGCGATGATCGGCACCCGGAACTTGCGGCCGCGCGGGAACAGCATCTCGATGATCGGCTTGGCGACGTCGCGCGGCGCCCCTTCCGACGGCTCGATGTGCATCCTGAGCCCTGGCGCCGCATTGACCTCGATCACTCCGCCGCCGGTCTCGCGGACCGACCGGGAGATGTCCGGGCAGACGAAGTCGACCCCGCAGACGTCGAGGCCGACGATCAAAGCGGCGCGGCGCGCGATCTCCGCATTGTCGGGGTGGATCTCGTTGGTCCGGTCGACCGCCGTCCCGCCGGTGGACAGGTTGGCGGTGGCCCGAAGCTGAACGACCTCGTCCGCCTCGGGGATGGAATCGGGGGTCAGCCCCGAGCGGGCCAGGAACTCTTCGACATGGGCGTCGATCCGGATCCGGGTCATGACGTTCTCATGGCCCTCGCCCCGGCGCGGGTCTCGGTTCACCTCGGCGACGAGCTGGCGGATGGTGCTGATCCCGTCGCCGACGACCTGGGCGGGGATCCGCTCGGCCACGGCGACCATCTTGCCGCCGACGACGAGGATGCGGTGGTCGTTGCCCTCGAAATGCTGCTCGACGATGACGTCGCGGCCCTTGGCCTGCGATTGCGCCTCGCGGAAGCCGAAGCGCAGTTGCGCCTCGTCCATGATGCCGATCGTGACCCCGCGGCCGTGGTTGCCGTCTAGCGGTTTGGTGACGAGGGGAAAGCGAAGCCGCCGCGCGCCGCTCAACGCTTCCTCGACGTCCCGAACGACGATTCCGCGCGGAACGGGCACTCCGCTTTCGTCCAGCAGCTTCTTGGTCATGTCCTTGTTGCCGGCAAGGTCGGTCGCGACAAGCGAGGTCCGGCCCGTGATCGAGGCCCGGATCTTCTGCTGGTGCCGGCCGTGGCCGAGCTGGATCAGGCTCTTCTCGTCGAGGCGCATCACGGGGATCCCGCGCCTCCTGGCCTCGTCAACGAGCGCCCTGGTGCTCGGCCCGAGAGTGGTCCGGCGCAGCATCCGGCGCATCGCGTCAAGCCGGCCCTCGAGGTCGAACTCGCCTTCCAGCTTGTAGATCCGGTCGAGCCCGCCCAGGCCCTGCAGTTCGGCCGGAAGCAGCGAGTGGACGAGCTCGAGCGCCGCGCGCCCGGCCATCAGCCCGACCTTCTCCTCGTTGTAGGCGAACATGACGTTGTAGACGCCCGGCCGGTTCTTGACCGACCGGGTCTTGCCCCGGACCGCGCGGGAGCCCGCCAGGGTCTGGAGCTCGAGCGCGACATGCTCGGCGACATGGCCGAGCCAGGTGCCCTCGCGAAGCCGCCGCTCGAATCCGCCCCGCACCTTGAGCGAGCAGCCGTGTCGGCCCACTCCGGGCAGGAGGGCGAGCAAGGCCTCGGTGAAGCCGGGGAGCCGATTGGTCGGCCATTCCTCGAGACGTCCAAGATCGAGCTGGATCCGGATCATCGGCGTGTGGCTGTAATAATGGGGGCCGCGATAGACCCCGACCTCGGCCACCTGCATCCGGGCGGTAAGCTGGTCGGTGCCGGGATCGCTCTTCGAGGCGAAGAACATTCCGGTTGCGGAGCCGTTTTCCTTCGTCGGCGCGTCGGCCACGGGCGCGGACTGGTTCGGAGGCGTCATGACCCCCGCTTAACCCCCGGAAATGAGCCCGAGTTCCGGGATTAAAGCACTGATCCGGGTTAAGTGGGGGCCGTCATTCCGGCGGAAGCCGGAATCCATCAACGCCGCTGCTTGCTATTAATCATGAAGCGACGGTGTTCATGGATCCCGGATCAAGTCTGGGATGACGGGGCCAATTCAGCCTGTCCCTGATCATCCACGAGAGCAGGTAAGGACGTCCGAGAGCCTTATCCAGTGCATAGGGCCACCAGCCGGGGCCGAACGGGACATAGACCCGGACCGGCA
>DASVUW010000103.1:0-11038 GCA_036386845.1 Allosphingosinicella sp.
TTCGCACGGCGATTGAAAGCTACGCTCGGTAACCTCGCGGCGCCCGTTTCCTCCAGGCCGCCGCCAAAGCCGCCTCGAGCAGCTCCTCCGTCACCGCCTCCAGCCGCACCAGGGTGCTCCCGCCGCGCCCCCACGCCCCCGCCGCCGGCTTGAACGCCTCCGGCGCCAGCGTCATGAAATCCTCCTGCTGCTCAGGCATCAGTGCGACCATTCCCCAGGCCTCGTCCGGCGAGCCGAGCGTGGCGAAGATTTTCCCGCCCACCCGAAAATCGGCATGGCCCATATGGCTGCCCTCCTCCGCGCCGGGGAAGGCGAGGGCGATTCGGCGGAATTCTTCAGGCGTGGGCATGGCTCACCTTAACATGACACGCGTCGACATCTAGATCGGCCCCGTGACCGACACTCCCCCGACCGACCGCTTCAACGAGGAGAAATCCGCCTACACCGTCCGCGGCAGCGACCAGCCGGACCTGGAGGCCGGAGTCGCCGCCATCCGCAAGGTCGTGAAAGGGCTTCCGGTGCGTCCCGGAGTCTACCGGATGCTCGATGCCAAGGGCGACGTTCTGTATGTCGGCAAGGCGCGGGCCCTGAAGAACCGGGTGACCAACTACACCCAGGTCGCGCGGCTGACGAAACGCCTCCAGCGCATGGTCTCGCAGACCCGTTCGATGCAGATCGTCACCACCAACACCGAGTCGGAGGCGCTCCTGCTCGAGGCGCAGCTGATCAAGCGCTACCGGCCGCCCTACAACGTTCTGCTGAGGGACGACAAAAGCTTCCCCTTCATCCTGCTTCGCGAGGACCATCCCTTCCCGCAGATCCGAAAGCATCGCGGCGCCCGGCGTCACAAGGGCCAATATTACGGCCCTTTCGCGAGCGCGGGCTCCGTCACCCGAACCCTGAACGCGCTCCAGAAGCTGTTCCTCCTGAGGAGTTGTACCGACACCTTCCTCGCCACCCGCAAGCGGCCCTGCCTGCTGTTCCAGATCCGCCGCTGCTCCGCGCCCTGCGTCGGCCGGGTCACGCCCGAGGCCTATGCCGAGCTGGTCCAGGATTCGAAGGACTTCCTCGCCGGCAAGTCGAGCCAGGTGCAGCAGAAGCTCGCCGCGGCGATGAACGAGGCGGCCGAGGCGATGGATTACGAGCTCGCCGCCGTCTTCCGCGACCGGCTCCGCTCGCTGACCTTCATCCAGGGCTCGCAGGCCATCGCCGCCGAAGGGCTTGGCGACGCCGACATCTTCGCCCTCGCCTGCAAGGGCGGGACGATGTGCGTCCAGGCCTTCTTCATCCGGGGCGGCAACAATTGGGGGCACCGGAGCTTCTTCCCCGCCCACACGGCCGACGTGCCGGAGGCCGAGGTGCTGGCCAGCTTCCTGATGCAATTCTACGAGGAGGTGCCGCCGCCGAGGCAGGTGCTCCTCGACCGCGACGTGCCGGAGGCCGACCTGCTCTGCGAGGCGCTTTCGGAGCGGTCGGACCGCAAGGTGACGATCCGGGTGCCCAAGCGCGGCGACCATGTCCGGATGATCCGCCAAGCGTCGCGCAACGCCGAGGAGGAGCTCGACCGCCACCTCGCCGAGACCAGCACCCAGGCGAAGACGATGCGGGCCCTGACGGACCTGCTGGAGCTCGCCGAGCCCCCGGATCGGATCGAAGTCTATGACAACAGCCACGTCATGGGCACGAACGCGGTGGGAGCGATGATCGTCGCGGGCCCGGAAGGCTTCCGGAAGAACGCCTACCGCAAGTTCAACATCAAGCGTCCCGAGACGACGCCGGGCGACGATTTCGCGATGATGCGCGAGGTGCTCGGCCGCCGGTTCGCGCGCCTCGAGAAGGAGGATCCGGACCGAAGCCGGGGCGAATGGCCGGACCTGCTGCTGATCGACGGCGGCAAGGGTCAGCTTTCCGCGGTCCTGGAAACGCTGGAATGCGCCGGAATTCACGACGTGCCGGTCGTCGGGGTCTCGAAGGGCCCCGACCGCAACGCGGGGCGGGAGACGCTGCATCTGCCCAACGGGCGCGACTTCCAGCTTCCGCCGAGCTCGCCGGTCCTCTTCTACATCCAGCGCCTCCGCGACGAGGCCCACCGCTTCGCCATCGGCGCCCACCGGGCCAAACGTGCCAAGAGCATGACCGCGAGCCCGCTCGACGAGGTCCCGGGGATCGGCCCGAGCCGCAAGCGGGCTCTGCTGATGCACTTCGGGACGGCCAAGGCGGTTCGGGGCGCTGCGCTGGAGGACCTCGAGAAGGCCCCGGGAATCTCCAGGACGATGGCGAGGGGCATCTACGACTATTTCCACCCGAGCGGGTGACTTATCGTCGTCCCAGCGAAGGCTGGGACCCCGGCGGGTGAAGGGCGCCGCGCTCTTCACCCCACGGGGCCCCAGCCTTCGCTGGGGCGACGGAAGCTGTTATTCCAGCCCCCATGCACCTCCTCACCCCGGCGATCATCTGCGCGGTCCGTCCGCACGGCGAGCATGGCGCCATCGTCCGGGCACTGACTCCGGCCGACGGGATCCAGGCCGGCTTCGTCCGCGGCGGCCGGTCGCGGCGGCTTCGGCCGATCCTCCTTCCCGGCAACCTCGTCCAGGCCGAATATCGCGCCCGGACCGAAGAGCAACTCGCCCAGCTAAGCGTTGAGCTCGCGTGCAGCCGGGCGCCGCTCCTCGGCGAGGCGCTTCCGGCGGCGGCGATCGAGTGGACGACCGCGCTCGCCGCCACCGCACTTCCCGAAGCCCAGGCCTATCCCCGCCTGTTCGGAGCGCTGGACGGGCTACTTGCCGCCATCGAGGCGTCGCCGAGCGCTCGAAGCTGGGCGCCGTCGCTGGTGCGGTTCGAACTGCTCCTTCTCGCCGAGCTCGGCTTCGGACTCGACCTGACCGAATGCGCGGCCACCGGGGCGAGGACAGACCTCGCCTTCGTAAGCCCGAGAAGCGGGCGTGCCGTCAGCGCCGCTGCGGCCGGCGGCTATCACGACCGGCTGTTCGCGCTTCCGCCCTTTCTGCTCGGATCGGGCACCGCCGACTGGTCCGACATCCTGGCCGGGCTCCGGATCACCGGCCATTTCCTCGCCCGCGACGTCCTCATCGAGCGCCACGCGGAGATACTGTCGGCCAGGGAGCGCCTGCTCGACCGTTTGAAGAGGGCGGGGGGCTAGGGTCGTGACTCCGCTCGGACAGCCATTGCCCGATCGCCCCGGCGATTCGCTCGGAGGCATGCCCGTCACCGAAGGGAAAGGCCGGCCGCGCCATTCGAGCATATTTCTCAGGGTCCGCCAGCAAGCCCGCGACGGCGGCGAAGATTCGGTCGGGGTCGGTTCCGACCAGCTCGAGATTACCCGTCGCCAGGGCTTCGGGGCGCTCGGTGACGTTGCGAAGGACGAGTACGGGCTTGCCGAGCGCCGGCGCCTCCTCCTGAAGGCCGCCGCTGTCGGTCAGGACAAGCCAGCTCGAGTCCATCAGGCCGACCATCGACTCATAGCCCTGCGGCTCGAGCAGCTCGACATGATCCGCGCCGGCGAGCTTAGCCTCGATCGGCCGGCTCACCCGCGGGTTGAGGTGAAGCGCTGTCACCACCCGAACCGGAAGCTCGGCGACCATTCGCCGGATCGTGTCGCAGACGGCGTTCGCCGGCGCGCCCTGATTCTCCTTCCTGTGGCAGGTGACGAGGACGCTCCGGCGTTCGTTTCGGGATCCAACTGCGGGTGCGGCGATGCGCGCCCGGGTCTGGAGCAGGGCATCAATGCCGCTGTTGCCCGTGACGTGGATTCTGCCCGTGACTCGGGGCTCCTGCTTCAGATTGTCCGCCGAGCCCTCGGTGGGGGCGAAAAGCAATTCCGCCATCGCGTCGATCGCCATCCGGTAGCCCTCCTCCGGCCAGGGCTCGTCCAGATCGAACGAGCGGAGTCCGGCTTCGACATGGGCGAGGGGGATTCCGCAATCGCGGGCCGCGAGCGCTCCGGCCGCCGCGCTGGTCGTGTCGCCGTGGACGAGGACGAGGTCGATCGGCCTGCGCCGGAAGCGGTCGCACAGCAGGGCCCTCAGCGCCGAGCGAAGGCGTTCGACGTCGCGGTCGCGGGGGTTGAAGCCGAGTTGGCGCAGATTCTCGTCCGGCAGATCGAAATAGCTTTCGAGACCGCCATGCTGGCCGGTCAGAAAGACCTGCTGCTCGATTCCGGGCAGCCGGCCGAGCGCCCGGACCACCGGCGCCATCTTGATAGCTTCGGGCCGTGTGCCGACGACCGAGACGATGAGTGGGAGAGGCATGGCTGCCAAGCTAGCCGGGCCGCGAGCCTATCCAAAAAGCCCATCGCCCGACGCGGAAAACGAATGTGCTGGGAGCCTTCTTCCTTTCGCCTCGTCACCCCTGAACTTGTTTCAGGGTCCAGTTCTCCACCGCTAGGCGGCTCGTCGCTGGATGCTGACAAGTTCATCATGCCTGCAATTTCAGCCCCGCGGCACTCCGAGCTCGGCCGCCGCGCTCTTCAGCCGCCCCGCTGCCGCCGAATTGCCCCCTTGTGGTCGCCCTCCAGGCTTCTCTGGGCAGCGAGGAAATAGCGTGCCCTCGGATCGCGCGGGTCGAGCTCGAGCGCCTTGCGGAAGGCCGCCTGGGCTTCCGGGACGAGCGTCGCGCTCGGCAGCTGCAGCGCCTCTCCGAGCGACGACCAGTTCTCGGCATTGCCCGGCTCGAGTCCCGCCGCCTTGCGATAGGCCGCCGCGGCCTCGCCGGCATTGCCGGCCTGGCCATAGGCCCAGCCGACCACCCGCCAGTCCTTCGCGGCCGGATTCTCGCTTCCGCTCTCCGATCGTCCGCCGGCGGTTCGCGAGATCGCGACCGCGGCCGAAATCAGGGCGACCAGAGCCGCCAGGACGAGGATGACGGTCGCCGCGGACGGACGTCCGGAAGGGCTTCGGGGGACACTGGTCATGGTCATCCTATCCTTGCCTCTAACCGGTCGAGGTCAAGGGCCGCCGTGATGTCGCCGCGGCCACCCATTTTGCCTGATGGGCTGGCTGTTCGCGCCTCACGCCGCCAGCGAGGCATTGTCGATGACGAAGCGGTATTTGACGTCGCTTCGCTGCATCCGCTCATAGGCCTGATCGATCTGCTGGACCGGCATCGTCTCGATGTCGGAGACGATCCCCTGCTCGGCGCAGAAATCGAGCATTTCCTGAGTTTCGGCGATTCCGCCTATCAGCGAGCCGGCGATCGACTTGCGGCCGAAGATCAGCGTCCCGACGTTGGGCGAGGGGTGCGGCTGCGGCGGCGCTCCGACGAGGCACAAGGTGCCGTCGCGCTTGAGCAGAGCGGTGAAGGCGTCGAGATTGTGGCTCGCGGCGACCGTGTTCAGGATGAAGTCGAAGCTCCCCGAATGGGCCGCCATCTCGTCGGCGTTGCGCGAGACGACGACTTCGTCGGCGCCGAGGTCGAGCGCGTCCTGGCGCTTGCCCTCCGAAGTCGTGAAGGCGACCGTGTGGGCGCCCAGCGCATGGGCGAGCTTGACCCCCATATGGCCGAGCCCGCCAATGCCCACGATGCCGACCTTCCTGCCCGGGCCGGCCTTCCAGTGGCGAAGCGGCGACCAGGTGGTGATCCCGGCGCAGAGAAGAGGCGCTACCGCGGCGAGCTGCTCCTCGGGATGTCGGATTCGCAGGACGAACTTCTCGTCGACGACGATGCTTTGCGAATAACCGCCCAGAGTGTGGCCGGGAGCGTCCTTCGTGGCGCCGTTATAGGTGCCCGTGAATCCCTTCTCGCAAAATTGCTCGAGCCCTTCGGCGCAGGAGGGGCAATGCCGGCAGCTGTCGACCAGACAGCCGACTCCCACCGTGTCGCCGACCCGGAAGCCGGAGACGCCCGGTCCGACGGCGCTGACATGACCGACGATCTCGTGGCCCGGCACGCAGGGGTAAAGGGTGCCGCCCCATTCGGAGCGGACGGTGTGGAGATCGGAATGGCAAACCCCGCAAAAGGCGATCTCGATCTCGACGTCGTTCGGGCCGGGCGCCCGACGCTCGATCGCGATCGGCTCGAGCGGCTTGTCGGCGGCATAGGCGCCATAGGCATTAGTCGTCATCGGGGATCCTCGCTGGTTCGAAGCGCACATAGGGATGGGAAGCGCTCGCGGTTAGGGGCGCAACCTCACTCCAGGGCTCTTCAAGGGCGCCATTGCTTTTCACCCCCCGGGCCCCCAGCCTGCGCCGGGGCGACGAGCGTGACGCAAATGTCGCTGCGGAGATGGCACAATGATGATCGCAGCTTTTCTGGCGGCAATGCTCGCCCCGCCCACGGCCCCTCCCGCGCCGAAGGTCGGAGCGTTCCGGATGCAGCTTTTCTACGAGAGTTCGGGCCGGCTCTCGAAGGACATCTCCCCGCCCGTCGAGTTCACGGGGTGGAACACCATCATCGGCGAAGGCTCCGCGGAAGAGGGCGCGAACGACCTGCTGGTGAGCGTCGAAGTGCGGGGCCCGGCCGGGGAGTTTATCGAGCAGCCGCTGACCCTCGTGGCGCGAGCCGGCGGCAAGGTCCTGGCCCAGCGGCGCTTCGAAGGCCTGCTCACCAACGTCGAGGGGCGGACCTGGAAGGCCTTGTGGCTCAACGACGTGGGCTGCGCCGGTACGATAGAAGTCACCGCCACGATCGGCCGGTCGACCCGCAAGTCCGAGATCAGCCTCGATTGCGGGGAATGACGCGCATGGTCATGCCGGACTTGATCGGGCATCGACGAGGGAGGCTCTAAAGTCGGATGACGGCGTTTCACATGGAACACATCAGGAACATGCTGTTTTTCCAAGTAAAGTGCGGAAAGGAGGGCGCCTGACCTTGGCAAAGCGACTGCTCCCCACCATCGCCACTGACGCTAAGCCTTTGTTTTAAAGTCAAAAGCAGGTTCTGCGCAATTCGGCTTCAAACGGCCAAAAATCGGCAGGAATCGCCGGGAATTGCAACGAAACGCGTCATTTCTCCATGCTGGCGCCCTGCAAATTTGCGCAGCCGGAGCGCGACGGCTGGCGGACCAGTTCGAGGTGGCGGCCCGGAACAGCGGCAGGCGGCAGCTAGGCGACGGGGGCCGCGCTCCGGAACGACGAAGGCCTGCGCACCAGCTTCTTGAGCTTCGCGATCCACGACGTCCGGCCGGTAAGCTGAAGGGCGAATCCGGGATCGTCGGCCGGCTCGTCGGTCTCGCCGTAGATTTCCAGCGGCTCCGGCAGACGCTGCCGAAGGACCAGCTTCCTTCGACCCTTCAATATGTCCTCGGCCTCGGCCAGGGCCCGGACCAGATCTTCTTCCCGATACGGCTTTTGAAGGCAGCCGATTGCGAGGTCGCGCACCGCGAAGCCCGGCGCCCGGGCAGTCGTGAACAGGCAAGCGACTCCGGAATCGTGAAGCCGGGCCGCGACTGCATAGCCGCTGCTTCCGTTCGCGAGCTGAAGGTCGACGAGGGCGAGGTCGGGGCGCCGCGCCTCCACCGCGGCGACGGCGCTGGCGAGGTCGTTGGCCAGCCCGGTGACGCGGAACCGCGGGTTGAGCTCCACGAGATTCTTCACCGTCTCGGCGAGAAGGGGATCGTCCTCGACGATCAGGATGTTGAGCACCGTCACTCCCCCAGCAGGAACTTTGGGCAAGGCTGACTTATCCACAGGACCAAGGCCATGGCGGCCCACATTATTTGCGCCGAACGATTCCTTTCCCGGGCCGAAACGAGTCGGAGTGGCATCCTGACTCGTGTCGAGTACGTCATCCCGGCGCAAGCCGGGATCTCGGGGAGACCCACCGTGACTTCTCGACCTGAGGTCCCGGCTTTCGCCGGGATGACGGGTTGTTGCTCTCGTACATGTCCGGATAATGTCGCAGCGGCTAAAGCGGCGGTAACTGCGCGGCGCTTCAAATTCGCAAGCGCGGAACAGTTGCCGGGGCGGCTTGCGCCTCTATAGCCGGCGACGACAGCTATTCTCGATTGCCTTGGGAGACTCGATTTGAAGTCAATTCTTCTCGGCGGCGCCGCCGCACTGGCCCTCGCGGGTTGCGCAACCACAAGCAGGAATAACGACATGTCAGCAGCCGCCGAGACCGCCGTGGCCGAGGCTCCGGTCGCCGCGCCCGCAATCGCCGTGCCCGACAACATCCTTCTCGCCGACTGGACCGGCCCCTATGACGGAGTTCCGCCCTGGGACAAGGTGACGCCCGAACTCTTCCCGGAAGCCATTCAGTTCGGAATCGACGAGCAGCGCCGCGAAGTGCTCGCCATCGCCAACAGCGCCGACGCGCCCACCTTCGCCAACACGGTCGAAGCGCTCGAGAAGGCCGGGCAGCGGCTGGACCGGGTCCTCTCCCTGTTCGGAGTGATGACGGACAACATGACCACGCCGGCCTATCAGGCGCTCGAAAAGGAATGGTCGCCCAAGCTCTCCGCCGCCAGCGACGAGATCACTCTGAACCCGAAGCTCTTCCAGCGCGTCAAGGCGGTTTACGAGGCGCGCCAGAGCGCCGGCCTCGACGCCAAGCAGCAGCGGCTCGTCACCCGGCTCTACGACAGCTTCGTCCGCCGCGGCGCCAATCTGAACCCCGAGCAGAAGCAGCAGCTTACCGCCTACAATTCCCAGCTGGCGGGCAAATTCGCGACTTTCGGCGAAAAGGTATTGGCCGACGAGAGCACCCACATCGCCGCCACCGAGGCGGAGCTGAAGGGCGTCCCCGCCGACGTTAAGGCCGCGGCCGCCTCGGCCGCTCAGGAGCGCAAGCTGCCCGCCGGCAGCTTCGCCATCGTCAACACCCGCTCGGCGGTCGATCCTATCCTGACCTATGCTGACAACCGCGCGCTTCGCGAGAAGGTCTGGCGCGCCTTCGTCAACCGCGGCGACAATAATGGCGCGAACGACACCAACCAGACGATCGCCGAGATCGTCAAGCTTCGAGCCGATCGCGCCAGGCTGCTCGGCTTCTCCAGCCACGCCGAGTTCCGGATGCAGGACACGATGGCCAAGTCCCCCGCGAAGGCGCTGGACCTGATGAACCGCGTCTGGCCCGCAGCCGTGGCGCGGGTGAAGGAAGAGGTCGCCGACATGCAGGCGCTGGCCCGCAAGAGGGACCGCGACCTCACCATCGAGCCCTGGGATTACCGCTACTATCAGGAAAAGGTGCGCGCCCAGCGCTACAACCTCACCCAGGAGGAGGTGAAACCCTATTTCGAGCTGAACAACATCATCGAGGCGTCATATTGGGCCGCCGGCGAGCTTTACGGGCTCGATTTCAAGGAGATCACCGGAACGGTCCCGGCCTGGCATCCGGACATCCGCGTCTACAGCGTCACCGAGCGCGGCACGGGCAAGCAGATCGGGGTCTTCTACCGGGACGATTATGCCCGCACCGGCAAGCGTTCCGGCGCCTGGGCGACCACCTACCGGAGCCGCGCGGGCCTGCTCGGCGACGACATCGTGCTCGGATCGAACAACAACAATTTCGTCAAGCCCGCGCCCGGCCAGCCGGTGCTGATCAGCCTCGACGACGCCGAGACCCTGTTCCACGAATTCGGCCACGCCATCCATTACTTCCTCTCGAACGTCTATTATCCCAGCTTCGGCGGCACGCCTCGCGACTTCGTCGAATATCCGAGCCAGGTGAACGAGAATTGGCTCCTCACCCAGCCGGTGCTCAGCCGGTTCGCCAAGCACTACAAGACCGGCCAGCCGATGCCGGCGTCGCTGATCGCCAAGATCGAGAAGGCTTCCACCTTCAACCAGGGTTTCGCCACGGCCGAATATCTGTCCTCGGCGATCGTCGACATGATGCTCCACATGGACCCGAACGGCGTGGTCGATCCGAACGCGTTCGAGGCCCAGGCGCTAGCGAAGATCGGGATGCCGAAGGAATTGGTGATGCGGCACCGGCTCCCGCAGTTCAATCACCTCTTCTCGTCCGACGCCTATTCCGCCGGCTATTATTCCTACCTGTGGTCGGAGACGATGGACGCCGACACCTGGGCGGCGTTCGAGGAGGCGGGCAATCCTTTCGACAAGGCCACCGCGGACCGTTTCCGCCAGACCCTGTTGTCGACCGGCAACGAAACCGACCGGGCGGAAGCCTATCGCGCCTTCCGCGGCCGCGATCCGGACGTGAAGGCGCTGATGCGGAAGAGAGGCTTCCCAACGGGGTAGGCGAATACCCCGCCTCCTCTGCCTCCCCATCGCGAGATGGGGAGGGGGACCAGCGAAGCTGGTGGAGGGGTGACTTGGCGCGGACGCAAGCGGTTCGCACGCGATCCTCGACAAAGCCCGCGCCTGGTCACCCCTCCACCGCCTTCGGCGGTCCCCCTCCCCATGCGTTCCGCACGGGGAGGCAAGTCCACTCACGCCCCAGCCCGAACCGCCTGCTCCCACGCCCGCTCCGCCAGGGGCTCCAGGCTTGCGGCCATCTGGCCGGCATGGGCTGAGGAAGCGGTGCCGCGCACGAGCCGGCCCTTGATCCCGTGGACGATCGCGGCGAGCCGGAACATGTTGAACGCCATGTAGAAGTCGATGTCGGCGATTCCGTCGCGGCCGGTGCGCCGGCAATAAGCGGCGACATAATCGTCTTCCGAGGGGATGTTGAGGGCTGCGAGATCGAGGCCGGCGAGCCCGGTCGACACTCCGGCGGGCATCCGCCAGACCATCAGGTGATAGGTGAAGTCCGCGAGGGGATGGCCGAGCGTCGACAACTCCCAGTCCAACACCGCAAGCACCCTCGGCTCGGTGGGATGGAAGATCATGTTGTCGCAGCGGAAGTCGCCGTGGATGATCCGCGAATCCTGGTCGTCGCGGGGGATGTTGAGCGGAAGCCACTCGACCAGCCGGTCCATCGCCGGAACCCGCCCGGCCTCGACGTCGCCGAGATACTGCTTCGACCAGCGGCCAATCTGCCGCTCGAAATAATTGCCGGGCTTGCCGTAATCGCCGAGATCGGCGGCGACGGGGTCGATCAGATGGAGCTGGGCGATCGCCGAGTTCATCGCGTCGAAATAGGCCGGTCTCTCCTCGCGCGGCACCTCGGGGAAGTCGGC
>DASVUW010000104.1:0-6009 GCA_036386845.1 Allosphingosinicella sp.
CGCGCAGTCATCATCGGCTCGGCGATCGCGTCGGCCTGGTAGCTGTCGTCGGCGGGTTTGTGGCGGAAGGTCGAATCGACCGCCTTGCCCTGGTCGGGGACGAGGGCCGCCAGCCAGAAGGTGTCGGTGAATCCGATCCAGCCGCCGCGGCCGTTGAAGCGGCGCTCGCCGGTTTCGGCGATCGCGCTATAGTCGTTGCCGTAGTCGGCCGCTCCGTTGAAGACTCCCATCGGTCCGACATGGGCCGTCCAAAGATCGGGATCCTTCGAGGCGCCGCGCCGGCTGAGTACGGAATAGGGCCTCGCCGCAAAATCTCCGGCGCCGCGACTGACGACCCTCTGGTCGACGGAGAACAGATAGCTGTCGTCGACGGCGAGGACGATCTGGAACAGCTGGCCCTGGCCGTTGTCCCAGTTGAGGGTCACCGGGCTGCCCGGGGCCAGACGGGTCGCGCTCGACGACCAGAGGGTCTCCGGACCCGGCACGCGCTGGGGCTGTCCCATCCAGCCCAGGCTTGCATAATAGGCGCCCGGGCTTCCCTGTGGCGAGAGCAGTCGGATCGGCGGCGAGTTGCTCGCGACCCCTTCCCGATGGGTGGTGAGGACGAGGTCGTCGATTCGAGCGCCCTTGAGGTTGATCGACCCTGCCAGGCGCGGAGTCTCGATCCGGATGCGGGGCGTTTCGCGAAGCACCTGGTTGCGGTCGCGGATCGCGATCGGGCCGTCGGCGGCGGGATCGGCCCTGGGCTGGGGGATCGGCACGGACTTGCCGTCCACCACCCGGGTCGTGGGCGGGCTCGCGGTCGGGAAGAATTGCTCGCTGAGGAAGCTCCAGCCGATCAGCACGATCGCCGAAAGGACGATCGCCAGGATCATGTTGCGATGATCGTTCAACCTATTTCCCTCTCACGGTACCGGATCTGCGCCCGATCCCCCCCAGGGGTGGCATCGCAGCAGTCGTCTGGCGGCCAGCCAGGAGCCGCGAAGCGCCCCATAGCGCTGGAGCGCGGTGATTGCATAGGCCGAGCAGCTGGGCTGGAATCGGCAGCTCGGCGGAAGCACCCGCGACGGACCCGTCTGCCAGCCCCGTGCGACGAGGATGAGAAGGCGGGCAATCACTGCGCCTTGCCCGTCATCCCGGCGGAAGCCGGGACCTCGGGGAGACCCGCCGAGACTTCTTGTCCTGAGGCCCCGGCTTTCGCCCGGGTGACGGGGGTCGCCTGCAGCTTCCGCAGGGCCTTCTCGAGCTCAGCCCTCAACAGGCCGAAGTCCCGCTCGATTCCTCCCTGGCGGCCGATCAGCACATGGTCCGCTCCGGCTATGCCCCTGTCCGGCAGAAGATCGCGAGCCAGGCTTCGGAACCGCCGCTTCATCCGGTTGCGAACGACCGCCCCGCCGATCTTCTTCGTGACGGTGATGCCGAGTCGAATGCGGGTGTCCCCGTCGTCGCGCGGCCTCACCAGCAACACGAAGCCGGGCATGGGGGCGCGCCGGCCGCGATTGGCGGCCAGGAAATCGGCTCGTCGGGTGAGGGAGCTCAGGCGGAGAGGGTCTTGCGGCCCCGCGCCCGGCGCGCGGCCAGGACCTTGCGGCCGCCGACGGTCGCCGTCCGGGCCCGGAAGCCGTGCCGGCGCTTGCGCACGAGATTGCTCGGCTGGAAGGTGCGCTTCATCGCTCTTACCTCGAATATCGAAATTAAAAGGGCCGCCCTTCAGGGAGCGGCCGTCGTCGGGGGCTCCGTTAGGCAGATCGGGGCTGGAAGTCAATTCCCCAGCGCCTGCGTCGGCCTCCTGCCGAGCCTTCGCAAGCTCCTGCCGCCGCTTAGCGCTGGCGCGCCTCAGCCCCCAGTCCGCCCAGTCGCCTTTCTTGGGGTGACGGCGCTTGAAACGGACGTAATAGCGTTTGGCCCAGGCACTGTACCTCAGCACCAAGGTCAGGCCTGCGCCAAAGACGACGACCCCGCCCGGTCCCGGGATCGGGCCGACCAGCGGGGTCAGCCCCATCAGGACGAAACCGACGACGACCAGCGCGCTCCGCACCGCCGGATACGTCGTCAGATGCCGCCAGTCGATCCTGCCCATGCCCTCCCATGTGGGGAAGCTGTGTTAGCCGCGCAAGACGGCTTGGGCCGCGATCATTTGAGCTCGCTGTGGGTGACCTCGCCGACCGGATTGGTGGTGGTGCAGAGCCACACCTGGCCCGGGGTGAGATTGTACTGAGCGATGGTCTCATCGGGAATGGGAGCAAGCGCCTGGGCATCGTTCATTCCCATCATCCGGTTGACCGCTTCGCGCGCCCGGTCCGGATCGTCTGCGTTCACCATGTAGAAGTTCCTGTTCCCATTGGCAGCTCCGGTCGTCACCATATATCCGCTCATCCGTCCCTCCGCTTCGCTGGCGCGGATCCGGTTGCATCCGCTTCGCTACCGTTCGGCCTCTTCGCAGGCGGCGTCAAATGTGCGTCGCGAGGAATTGCGCAAAGCGTTGACTAGTGGCCGCCGATCCCGTGAAAAGGGGTGATTGGAGGGCTCGATCTCATGGTTGCGCATGTCGCCACGGTGGCGTTCCTCGGGCTCGAGGCGAGGGCCGTGGAGGTACAGGTCCAGATTTCGGCGGGCCTGCCCAAGTTCCTCGTCGTCGGGCTTCCCGACAAGGCGGTGGCCGAGAGCCGCGAGAGAGTCCACGCCGCGCTCGCCGCGATCGGGCTGTCGCTTCCGCCCAAGCGGATCACCGTCAACCTGTCGCCGGCCGATCTTCCCAAGGAGGGGTCGCATTACGACCTCCCGATCGCGCTCGGGATGCTCGCCGCCTTGGGCGCGATCGATGCCGAGACCTTGGCCGGCTATGTCGCCGTCGGAGAGCTTGGGCTCGACGGCCGGATCGCGCCGTCGCCCGGAGTGCTTCTGGCGGCGATGAACGCGTCGGCGCGAGGGCTCGGCCTGGTCTGCCCGGCCGCCCAGGGTTCGGAAGCGGCCTGGGCCGGGGACGTCGAGATCGTCGCGGCGCCCGATCTCGTCGCCCTGCTCAACCATTTCCGGGGCAGCGCCGTCCTCCTTCCGCCGGCGCCGGGGGAGGCGGAGCCTTCGGGCTTCGGCCCGGACCTCGCCCAGGTGAAGGGCCAGGAGACCGCCAAGCGCGCGCTCGAAATCGCCGCGGCGGGCGGCCACAATCTGCTGATGGTCGGGCCGCCCGGGGCCGGCAAGTCGCTGCTCGCCGCCTGCCTGCCCCGGATCCTTCCGGAGCTTACGCCCTCCGAGGCGCTCGAAGTGTCGATGATCGCGAGCGTCGCGGGCACCCTTTCCGGCGGCCGGCTGATCCGCACCCGTCCCTACCGGGCGCCGCACCACAGCGCCTCGATGGTCTCGCTGGTCGGCGGCGGGCTTCGGGTCCGGCCGGGAGAGGTCAGCCTCGCCCATCTGGGCATCCTGTTCCTCGACGAGCTTCCGGAATTCCAGCGCTCCGCCCTCGATTCGCTCCGCCAGCCGCTCGAGACCGGAACCGTGAGCGTCGCCCGGGCGAACGCCCACGTCACCTTCCCCGCCCGGGTCCAGCTCGTCGCGGCGATGAACCCGTGCCGCTGCGGCCATCTCGGCGATCCCGCGCTGGCCTGCTCGAGGGCGCCGCGCTGCGCCGCGGACTATCAGGCGCGGGTGTCGGGACCTTTGCTCGACCGGATCGACCTTCATGTCGACGTCCAGGCTGTCGCCGCGGCCGACCTCGTCCTTCCGCCGCCGTCCGAAGGCTCGGCCGAGGTCGCCGGCCGGGTAGCCGCCGCGCGATCGGTCCAGACCGAACGGTATGAAGGGGAGGGGATCCGGACCAACGCCGAGGCGGACGGCGAGCGGCTCGAGGCGGTGGCGAGGCCCGACGAGCCCGGACGCCGGCTCCTCGCCCAGGCCGCCGAAGCGATGCGCCTCTCGGCTCGCGGCTTCCACCGGGTGATGCGGGTAGCTCGAACCGTCGCCGACCTCGCGGGCAGCGACGATGTGCGCCGGATCCACGTCGCCGAGGCCTTGAGCTACAGGAGGCAGGCGCCCCGCGCTTGATTTCACGCGCGGCTGGCCAGCTGGACGGGCGCAGTGTATGTTCGCCCTTTAAGAGGAGGCACTATGTCGAAACGCGCCTTTGCACTGGTGGTCCTCGCATGTCTGTCCGGACCGGCCTGGTCCCAGACGCGCGGTGAGAGCGTCTCCACCGGTTCTCCGCACTATTACGGCCACCTCTTCAAGGGCGATACCCACCTCGACGGCCCGGAGCCGCGGCGGTGCCTCGTGCGGATCAAGACGGGGCGTACCGAGTGCAGGTCGATGAAGGGCTGGCGACGGATCGCCGCGAAAATCGACGAGGCTCGCGAGACCGGCCAGGAGCGGCAGGAGAGCCCTTGAGCAGAGCGTCCGCTGCACGCCTGCGTTGAGCTCGCCGGTGGGCTCGGACCGAGGTCGACGATAAGGCGCCTTGCCCGATCGACTGCGTGAACCGACGCCCCCGATCGGCATGCCGACCGGAAAGTCGCGTGCGGCCCCTGCCGTCGGCAGCGCGGATGAAGATTCCCGGTTGAAACTCGCCATTTAAATCCGGAAGATGTTTCCCGACCGCAATGATGCGGCAAAGGGGGATTGCTATGCATTGGATGCTATTGCCGCTGAAGCGCTACGCCGAATTTTCGGGGCGGTCGCGGCGCAAGGAATATTGGATGTTCGTCCTCGGGATGGTGCTGTTTTATACAGTGCTGGTCATCCTGATGGTCGCTTTGATGGGAGGCGCCATTCTCAACGCAGCCGGCGGACTCGACGCGGACGGAGCGGCTGCGGGCGCCGGCGCGGGTGCAGGAATGATGGGCGCAATGCTCGGCGGGGGAATCATCGGAATCGTCATCCTGCTCAGCTGGCTGCTGCTTCTGATCCCGTCGATCGCGGTCGGAGTCCGGCGGCTTCACGACATCGACCGGACCGGTTGGTGGCTGATGCTGGGCTACGGCCCGTACATCCTCAGCATGATTCTCATGATGTCGGGATCGGTCGAGCTGGCCGCGATCCTGAACCTCGTGTCCCTTGTCGGCTTCATCGTGCTGCTGGTCTTCGCGGTGATGCCGGGGACCCGCGGGCCGAACCGTTTCGGACCCGATCCAAAGGGCGAGGACCTGGGCCAGGTCTTCGCCTGAAGGCTGTTCGAATGAGGTCGGGCGGGCGGGTCATTGCGGCCCGCCCGCCGCTCGGCTAGAGGCGCGCCTCGAGTGCCCCCGTGGCGGAATTGGTAGACGCGCTCGACTCAAAATCGAGTTCCGCAAGGAGTGCCGGTTCGACTCCGGCCGGGGGCACCAAATCCCTTATTTCACGAGATAGCCGAAGTTGAGCGTGAAGCTCGACCCCGCCGCCATAGTGCCCTTGGGCCTGATCCGCATGTGCGTGATGGCGGGATCGGCTCCGGCGCCGTTCGCGGTCGGAACGTAGGTCCAGGTCGAGCCGCCATTGTTCGAGAATTCGAGATCGTCGGTCGTGCTCGCAAGGCCCGAGAAGGTGTAGGTCGCACCGCTCGATCCGGCTGCGAACACAAGCGGGCCGGTGGCGCCGGGGAGGTTCGCCACGTAGAGGCTGAGATTGGCGGGCGTCGAATCCGTGATGAGGATGGTTCCGCTGGTTACCGGCAGCCCGCCCGGATTGGCGACCGTGACGGTGTAATGGACGTAGCTGCCCGGGATGAGCTTGGGGTTGGCCGTGTTGTTCAGCGGGTCGCTGTAGGCGAGGCTCGATTTCACGATGGTCAGCGGCGCCGACACCTGGATCGTCGCGGAGGCCGGGTCGAGCGATGCGACGGCCACCGTGCCGTAGCTTCCGGTAAGGCCGCCCGCGGGAATGGTGTTCACCTTGTCCCCCGTGGAGGTGACGGTGGTCGTCACACTATAGGTGCAGGTGCTCGCCGCCGGGACGGTGGCGGCGGAGACGGCGAAGCTGCTGCCGCTGGCGGCCGCGCTCAGGGTCGCGGTCGTGCAGCTCCGGGTCGCGTTCGGGGAG
>DASVUW010000105.1:0-5885 GCA_036386845.1 Allosphingosinicella sp.
CCGGGGAGGAACAAGAATCGGATCCCCCCGATCACGCCGCGACCTCCGAATAGCCTTCGCGCTCGAGCAGCTGGGCGAGCTCCGGGCCGCCGGAGCGGACGATGCGCCCTTCCGCGAGGACGTGGACGAAATCGGGTACCACCAGGTCGAGAAGGCGCTGATAATGGGTGATGAGAAGCGCCGCCTTGTCGGGTTTGCGCATGATCCGGTTGATTCCGTCGGCCACAACCCTGAGCGCGTCGATGTCGAGCCCGGAATCGGTCTCGTCGAGCACCGCGAGGCGCGGGTCGATGATTCCCATCTGCACCATCTCGTTGCGCTTCTTCTCGCCGCCCGAAAAGCCGACGTTCACGTTGCGCTTCATCATGTCCATCGACACGCCGAGCGCGTCGCCCTGCTCGCGGGTCAGGCGAAGGAAATCGCCCGCCGAAATCTCCGCCTCGCCGCGCGCGCGGCGCTGGGCGTTGAGGGCGGTGCGAAGGAACTGGACGTTGGAGACGCCGGGTATCTCGACCGGATATTGGAAACCGAGGAACAGGCCCGCGGCGGCGCGCTCGTCTGGCGCCATGTCGAGCAGGTCGCGGCCGTCGAGCGTGGCCGAGCCTTCGGTCACTTCATAGCCCGGGCGGCCGCCCAGCACGTAGGCGAGCGTCGACTTGCCGGCGCCGTTCGGGCCCATGATGGCGTGCACCTCGCCCGCGTTTACGGCGAGCGTCAGGCCTTTGAGGATCGGCTTGTCGGCGATGGTGGCGTGCAGGTTTTCTATCTTTAGCATTACGCAATCTCTGGAATAGTCGGGGGCACGGCGACGGCACTTGCGCTCCAGGAGGCGGATGCGGCTCGGCTGCGTAAAATATCAAAGAACCTGTCGGTCAGATCGTCGGCCCAGTTGCACCCCCAACGTGGCCCAAACTGCGCGGCGCGACTAGCAGATAAGTAGGCTGTCGTGATTTCATTCCAAGCCAAAGTCTCATTCACGCGGATAGGAACAAAACCTAAATTTGGTTGATCAGGTACGGGCGAAGCGTCAACCAATCCGGCTTTTAGGTGAGAACCAGTAGCGTTCACCATATGTGGCCAAGGATATAGCTTGTCGTCCTTGTCGAGCAACGCAATCCCCGCAATGATTGGATAGCCAAAGTGTTCATAGACCTTCTTGGTTGTCGCATAGCATTTGAGATGAGTCGGTCTGAAGCCGTCTGGGAATGTGCCAGTGAACCGCGTTGGATAGAATATGGGGCGGTTGGTGATCCAATCGACCAGTAAGGCATGGAGTTCAGGCCTGAGAATCATCCGACGCTCCCCTGAAGGGGAGGGGCTTCAGGGCGCCACCCTTTGTCTTGGCACGGGGCCTTCATCGAACGCTCCCCGTCCGGCGGCGCTCGGCGATCTGGGCGGGTAGTTGCGCCCACCTGGGCTCCAGGCACGCCGTCATCGCCGCCTTCGTGACGATGTCCGGCCTCACGCATGGGCGCGCGGCATCGCAGGCGAGCGAGTCGATCTCGGAGTCGCCGCTGGTCCGGGTAATCCGGCAGACGGTCCGGCCGGCCTTGTCGAGCTTGATCCTGAACTTAATCTTCCGGACCTTCTGGCCGATGACGACGATGTCGTTCTCCGGCCGCGGCGAGGCGGCGGCGGGAACCGCGGGCTGACCGGCGAGCAGGAGCAGAGCCGTAATCATGCGCCGCTCCGGGCAGACGGAACGTAGGTCCGAAGGAACCGCGCCTTTCGGCCGCCGATGCAGGCCTCGATCAAGTCGCGATTCCTCGGCTTGACCTGTCCGCAGGCCTTGGCGATCTCGCATATCTCCCGGTCTATCGCCGGATCGCCGCTGGAGACGGTGACCCGGCAGCGGGTCTTGCCGGTCATCCGGTTGACCCCCGCGGCGATCTGGACCTGACTCATCCGGCGACCGGTGACGACGATCTCCTCGTCGGTGGGAAGCTCCGGCGCGGGTGCCGTCTGAAGCGCCGCAAGGGCCAGCAACGCGATCATCGTGCCCCCCGGCCGGGACGGTAGCCGCCACCCTTCTTGCATTCCCGTAGAGCCGTGTTCTCCGGCATGCCGGCCCAGCGGTTGAGCTCCGATTCCAGAGCCCGCCAGCACACGTCCAGCTCGGGGCGGAAACCCGGCACTCGACGGCGTATCGAACGGCGGTGCTTGGCGTGGTAGGCCAGCCTCGCCTTCCTATGATCCTCCCAAACCGAATCGCACATCCGTCTCGCTTCGGTCCACAGCTCCTCGCCGCTCAGCGAAGAAGGACCCCAGAGGTGGGTGATATAATGTCGCTCGCAGTCCTGAGCGGCGAACTCCGCCTCCAAAACCGAGTCATAAGCATCGACATACGGAGCGGCCGCAAGCAGCAGGGCGGCGGCGATCATCCCACGCTCCCCTCAAGGCTGATCCCCAGGAGCTTCTGGGCCTCGACCGCGAACTCCATCGGGAGCTGCTTCAGGACCTCGCGGGCGAAGCCGTTGACGATGAGGGCGACGGCGTCTTCCTGCGAAAGGCCGCGCTGCATGGCGTAGAAGAGCTGGTCGTCGCTGATCTTCGACGTGGTCGCCTCGTGCTCGATCTGCGCGGTGGGGTTTCGGACCTCGATATAGGGGACGGTGTGGGCGCCGCAGCGGTCGCCGAGAAGAAGCGAATCGCACTGGGTGAAGTTGCGGACGTTCTCCGCGCCGGCGAGGACCCGGACGAGGCCGCGATAGGTGTTGTTCGAGCGGCCGGCGCTGATACCCTTGGAGACGATGGTCGAGCGGCTGTTCTTGCCGATATGGATCATCTTGGTGCCGGTGTCGGCCTGCTGCATGTTGTTGGTGAGGGCGACGGAGTAGAATTCGCCGACGCTCTCCTCGCCCTGGAGGATGCAGGAGGGATATTTCCAGGTGATGGCGGAGCCCGTCTCGACCTGGGTCCAGCTGATCTTCGAGCGGGCGCCGCGGCAGGCGCCGCGCTTGGTGACGAAATTGTAGATTCCGCCTTTGCCTTCGGCGTCGCCGGGATACCAGTTCTGGACGGTCGAATATTTGATCTCCGCGTCGTCCATCGCCACCAGCTCGACCACCGCGGCGTGAAGCTGGTTCTCGTCGCGCATCGGGGCGGTGCAGCCTTCGAGATAAGAGACGTAGGACCCCTTGTCGGCGACGATCAGGGTGCGCTCGAACTGGCCGGTGTTCGCCGCGTTGATCCGGAAATAGGTGCTGAGCTCCATCGGACAGCGAACGCCCTCCGGGATGTAGACGAAGGTGCCGTCGGAGAAGACCGCGGCGTTGAGGCAGGCGAAGTAATTGTCGCGCTGGGGCACCACGCTCCCAAGGTATTTCCGAACGAGGTCCGGAAACTCCCGGACCGCTTCGGAAATGCTTCGGAAGATGACTCCGGCGCGCTCCAGCTCCGCCCGGAAGGTGGTGGCGACGGAGACGGAGTCGAACACGGCGTCGACGGCGACCTTGCGGGCGCCCTCGACCCCCGCGAGCACCTTCTGCTCCTCGATCGGGATCCCGAGCTTCTCGTAGGTGCGGCGGATCTCCGGGTCGAGCTCGTCCAGGGAAGCGAGCGTCGGCTTCGCCTTCGGCTCGGCGTAATAATAAGCGTCCTGGAAATCGATCGGCGGGATGTCGAGCTTGGCCCAGCTCACCTCCTCCATGGTCAGCCACGCGCGGTACGCCTTGAGCCGCCATTCGAGCATCCACTCGGGCTCGTTCTTCTTGGCCGAGATGAATCGGACCGTGTCTTCGCTCAGCCCCTTGGGCGCGAAGTCCTGCTCGATGTCGGAGCTGAAGCCCCATTCGTAATTGGAGGCGCGGTCGACCGCCTCCTGGGCTTCGCGGTTGCGGACGCCGGTATCTTCCATGGCCATTATTTCGCTTCCGCCAGAGTCGCGAGGCTGACGCCCTGCAGGGCGCCGCGGACGGCGTCGTTGGCGATGTGGAGGTGGGGCTTGACCCTACAGCTTCCCTCCAGGGCGCAATCGTGGATCGAGCCCTGGATGCAATTGGTCATTGCGATGGGTCCCTCGACCGCCTCGATGATGTCGGCAAGGCTGATCCCGCCTGCCGGGCGGGCCAGGCGGAATCCGCCCCGCGAGCCGCGCGCGGAGAGGAGCAGGCCCGCGGAGGCGAGCCGCCCCATCACCTTTTGAGCGGTTGGCAAGGGTACTCCGGTCTCATCGGCGATAAGGCCTGCGGACAGGGACGCCCCCGCCGGACGGCGCGCCGCCGCCGCCATCACGACCACGGCATAATCGGCAAGGGAGGTGAGGCGCATTCGTAATCCGACCGTTTCGTTCCGATTTCGCATGTGGCGGGGCTGGTTAGTGGAATCAACCCCTGTACAATCGTCGGCGAAACGGGGTCTCGGGAGGAAGGAATTGAAAATCTTGGTGGCCTTGGGAGCGGTTTCACTGGCTGCGGCCGCTCCGGCCTCTGCCGCCCCGACGCCGCCGGGCGATCCGCTCACCGGCACCTGGGTGGCCGATCTCAGCTCCCAGCAAGGCCTTCCGACCGACATCTACCTCGTTCGGGAAGGCACCTATTCCTGCGAAAGCTGCACTCCGCCCCGCCGCTATCCGGCGGACGGCCGGCTTCGCCCGGTCGAAGGGAGCCCGGGGGTCTCGGAGGCGGCCACGATCGTCGATTCGAGGACCCTCTCCACCCGGATCGTTCAGCCGGGCCTCGATCGACTCACCAGGATGAAGGTGGCCCGCGACGGGCGAACGGCCACCTATGTTTCGATCGACCGCCGGCGGGGGATCGAGGGCCCCCTTCGCACCGAATATCTCGCAAGGCGCGCCGCTCCCGCGCCCGCCGGGGCGCATGCGGCCTCCGGCACCTGGCAGGGCGTTCGCTACGTCTCGGTGCCGATCCAGCTTCTCACGACCGTCCTGAACGACGAAGGCGACCGGCTGAGCTACCGCACGGGCACCGGCTATTCGTACAGCGCCCCTTACGGAGGCGGGTTCGTTCCCATCCAGGGACCCTATGACGGGGGCCTTTCCGTCTCCGTGCGGCGGGACGGCCCGAACCGGGTGGTCGAGACCCGGCGGAAAGGCGGCGCCGACCTGCAGCAGCGGACCTACACCCTCTCCAGCGACGGGCGCCGGCTGGAGATCGCCACGACCGACCTGGCGAGCGGGAACACCTTCCGGGTGACGGCGCGGAGGCGGGGGAGGCCGTAGCGTAAACGGGATCGTCACCGTCACCCCGTTTTCAGGGCAAATTCCTCCCGCGAAGCGGCTCGACCCTGGATGCTGAAACGAGTTCAGGATGACGGAGCCCTATGCCATAGCGCGCGGCATGGCGCTTTACCCGCTCGTCCGGCCATTCGTCTTCGCGCTCGACGCGGAGCGTGCGCACCGGCTCATCATCAGGGCGCTGAGTGTCGTTCGGGCGGGGGCCCCTGCCGGGGAGGATTCCCGCCTCTCGATCCGGATCGCGGGGCTGGATTTCCCCAACCCGGTCGGACTCGCCGCCGGCTTCGACAAGGACGCGGAGGTGTTCCGGCATATGGCGGGCTTCGGCTTCGGCTTCGTCGAGGTCGGGACCCTGACTCCGCTTGCCCAGCCCGGCAATCCGAAGCCGAGGCTGTTCCGGCTGGCCGAGGACCGGGCCGTCATCAACCGCATGGGCTTCAACAATGGCGGCTTCGAAGCCGCCAGGGCCCGGCTGGCGGGGCCGCGGCGGGGAATCCTTGGCGTCAATATCGGGGCCAACAAGGACAGCGCGGACCGGATCGCGGATTACGCCGCGGGGGCTCGGGAAATGGCTGGGGCGGCCGACTATCTCACCGTCAACATTTCCTCGCCGAACACTCCGGGCCTGCGCGCCCTGCAGGACAAGGCCGCGCTGGCGGAGCTGCTGGCCGCCGTGGGGGAGGCGCGGAGC
>DASVUW010000106.1:0-3798 GCA_036386845.1 Allosphingosinicella sp.
GAATTTATCGCCGTCGTTGAGCTTCTTGTACAAGCCGCTGAGAAGGCCTCCCTGAATACATTGTTCTTTTACGGGCACATAGGCCCAATAGGCGTCGGTGCCGCATTCGAGCGTCGACGCGTACGGATATTCATCCCGCGAATAGCCGTTTTCCCAACTCTTGCGGGCTCCGGCCAGCTGAGTGCCGAGGCCGAAGACCTTTTCCCGGGCGACGTCGCGGATGGTGACTTCGGAAGCCTCCTCGTCCTTCGCCAAAGACGACCGGGGTATGATCAGCTGCCTGGAGTTCCTGGCGTAGACCGTCGAGGTCTTGTTCTCG
This sequence comes from Allosphingosinicella sp., assembly GCA_036386845.1. Classification (GTDB taxonomy): domain Bacteria; phylum Pseudomonadota; class Alphaproteobacteria; order Sphingomonadales; family Sphingomonadaceae; genus Allosphingosinicella. Next base: position 320 of record DASVUW010000106.1, read on the forward strand.
ACATAGGTCAGGGTGGTCGGCGCCCCTTGCTCGATGGCCGCACAGGTGAACCAGTAGATTTCGGGGGTCTGCGAGCGGCTCACGATGTGAGTGTGAAGGACGGCGACGGCGGCAACCGAACGCTGGATGGGCGGTCGGCCGACCGCGGACTGCGCCCGCTGGGCGATCCTGGAGGGCGAGCCCCGCCCCACGAAAACCGGCGGCGGAAAGCCGGGCGCCGCGGCCTTCCGCAGAACCGGGGGCCGTCCCATTTTTGCCTGGACGGCACCCGGAGCCACCGCGCGCATGGCCAGCCGGTCCGCCTCCGCCTCAAGAGCGGGATCCTGCACCACCGCAACGCCCGAACCGGGCGTCCGGACTCGGCCCTGGCGCTGTTGGATGACATGGGCAAGCTCGTGACCTATGAGCTGCCGGCCTTGCACGGAATCCGGCCGATATCTGCCAGGCGCGAAATAGAGGTCGTCGCCGGTCGTGAAGGCGATCGCTCCGATGCGCGACGCCTGCGGCCCGACGTGGACGCGCACCGCGGAGAAATCCGCGCCGAACGCCGCCTCCATTTTAGCGAGCAGAACCTGGGGCAGCGGCTGGCCGCCGCCGCGTGCGAGGCCGATCTGGACGGGGTCGATCTCGAAGCTGCCGTCGCCGCCGCGAGGCTGTGCGACATGGCCGGCGCCCTGATGGGCAAGCGGCGGCCGGCCCGGGGCCATTCGGGCCTGGAGGGGCGCCGAGCGGCCGGCGAAGGCGGGCGCCCGGGCGCCGGTCGGGTGGCGCGGCGGCGCTTCGGCGATCGCCGCGCGCGGCGCCGGCTGCGGCCGAATTGCGCCGCCGATGAAAAACCCTTGGATTACCTGACCACGCATCGGCCACTCCTCGCCTGCGCCACGCCTGGCGCGGCCGCGACTTCTATCACCACCATTTCTTGGTTCGGAACCATTTGATCAACTCTTCGACGTCGTGCGGATCGCTGACCTCGCCAGCGACTCCGAGCACACTCGCGCCGCCGTCCGAAAAAATAGTCGGGAACCGCCACGTCGGATAATCCTTCTGCCCCGATTTCTTGTAAGTGACCTTCGATGCGAGGTCGAGTTGGGAGAGGACCACCGCGCAACGCGGGCAGGGCTGCTTTTCTATCTGAATCGAATGGATATCCGCTATCCCCTTGCCGGCCGCCTTGATCTGGTCGAGCAGGTCCATCTCCGCGTGGAATTCCTCGCTGTCGAACTTGCCGGGGACCACGACGCCGTCGCTCAAGACCGCTTGCGCGGAACAGGCGACCTGGCCGACGGACTGGAGCCCGATAGTGGCATCCAGGGTTCCCGCGCCGATATCCTTGGACCACCCTTCCGCAAGACTATTGAAGACCGTCTCCAGCTGCGTAATGGTCATCCGAGGGTTTCGCTGGGGCCGCGCCTGCGAACGCTGGATCGACCCGATCATGCTCCGCTGCACCGCCCCACCGAGCAGCCTCGAGATCGGCGCCTCGAGCACCGGCATTCCCCGCCCGTTCACTCCCACCTGCTGGAAGCCCATGTCCTTGTACCAGCGGGTCAGCTTGCCGGTGCCGTTGTCCTGGGCGGAGAGGGACAGCTTCGAATTGCCAGAGCGAAGGCCCGCGCGCGCCGCCGACACCAGCAATTGCCGGCCGATCCCCTGGTCGCGGTGCCCCGGGGCGACTCCGAGGTCGGTGACTTCGGCCGTCGCCCCGCGCTTCGTGTGGACGACGAGCGAGCCGACCGGATTGCCCCCCGGCCCGGCGGTCAGCCGATAGCTTCCGGGCAACGTGCCGCCGGGAGCGGAGATGTGGACCTGAGCTTGGCTCCGCCCGGATTCGGCCATCTTCGCCTGGAGCGGCGGCCGGTGCGCGGCGGCCCGCATTCCGAGCCGGTCGGCCTCCGCCTCGAGCATCCGGTCCTGCACTACGGCCATTCCGTTGCCCGGCGCCCGGACCCTGCCCTGGCGCTGCTGGATGACGTGGGCGAGCTCGTGGCCGAGCAATTGCTGACCCTGGACGGACTCGGGCTGGTAGCGGCCGGGGGCGAAATAAAGGTCTTCGCCCGTCGTGAAGGCGACCGCGCCGATTCGCGAAGCCTGCGGCCCGACATGGACTCGAACGGCCGAGAAATCCGCGCCGAACGCCGCCTCCATCTTGGCGAGCACAGCAGGCGGCAAAGGCTTGCCGCCGCCGCGGGCGAGGCCGAGCTGAACGGGATCGATCGCGAAGCTGCCGTCGCCGCCGTGGGGCTGGGCGACAGGGCCCGAGCCCTGGTGGGCGAGCGGCGGACGGCCCGAGCCCATCCGCGCCTGGAGCGGGGGCGACCGGCCGGCGAAAGCGGGGGGCGGGGCGCCGGCGGCGTGACGGGCGTCCACTCGGGCCGCCGCCGGGCGCAGCGCCGGCTGCGGCCGCATGGCGCCGCCGATGAAGAAACCCTGGATCACCCGGCCGCCCATTGCGTATCCCCAAGTTGAGCCCAAGTGCATGGGAGCGGCATATTAGCACGCTTTCAGGCACTCGGCCTCGAATATTTCATCCGGTCTGAGAGAGAAACTGGCTGGGGCGGCAGGATTCGCAGCCGGTTTTTATCGCTCGTAAGTCATTGATTTCATTGGCGCAAAAAACGCAATTTACGCCGCAAACGTACAGCGAATTGGCACAATTTTTCAAGGTCTTTTTCATCGTAGGAATATACGTTAATACGAATATCTAGGAGATATACGCTAGAGCGGATATGTTTCAAATATACGGCAAATAGTATATTGCTCCATTATACTGGGTGGCGTATAGCGGTTTCCTGAGGAGGAGCCATGACCCAGCTTGCACGAACCCCCAAGCAGCTCGGAGTGATCCTGAGACGCCAGCGCCGGCTTGCCAACCTGACCCAGGCCGATCTCGGACGCCGTGTCGGCCTTCGCCAGGCGACCATTTCCGAAATCGAGAGCGGCCACGGCGCCACTAGGATCGCCACGATCTGCGACCTTCTCGCGGCGCTCGACCTCGAGCTGACCATCTCCCGGCGAAGCAAGAGCTCATCCGACGACATCGAGGAAATCTTTTGATGGCTCGGCGCCGCGCTCACACGCCTCTCCTGACGTTCCTCAACGACCGGCTCGTCGGCCGACTCAGCAAGCAACCGAGCGGAGCGATCGACTTCGCCTACGATGCCGAGTGGCTGGCGTGGGAGCACGCCATGCCGGTCTCCCTGTCGCTGCCGCTGCGCGAGGCGCGCTACATCGGCGCTCCGGTCGTGGCCGTCTTCGAGAACTTGCTTCCGGATTCCGACCCGATCCGCAGGCGCGTCGCCGAGCGCGTCGGCGCCGCCGGCGTCGACGCCTACAGCCTCCTTTCCGCGATCGGCCGCGACTGCGTGGGAGCGATGCAGTTTGTCCCGGACGACGATCGCGCCGACGGTGCCGCCGACGGCGCCACCGAGATCAGCGGCACAGTCGTCGGCAACGGCGAGATCGCGGACATGCTCGCGAAC
>DASVUW010000107.1:0-5343 GCA_036386845.1 Allosphingosinicella sp.
CATCGATTCCGGAGCGATCTGCGAATATTTCGAAGAGACGATCGAAAAATCGCCGATGATCCCGGGCACTGCCGTCAACCGCGCCGAGGTCCGCCGGCTGGTCGCACTGCTCGACGACAAACTCTATGGCGAAGTCGTCGGGCCGCTGCTGGACGAGCGGATGCGCAAGCGCCTGGTCAATCGCGATCCTCCCGACACCAAGGTCCTGCGCGAGGCGATGAAGGTCGCCAACGCCCACCTCGATTATCTCGACTATCTTCTCGACCATCGCCGCTGGCTGGCCGGGCCGGTGCTGAGCCTCGCCGACCTGACCGCCGCGGCCCACCTGTCGGTGGCCGATTATCTCGGCGGGATCGACTGGCGCGGGCACAAGCAGACGGCCGACTGGTATTCGGTGATGAAGTCGAGGCCGAGCTTCCGGCCCCTCCTGGCCGAGCGGATGGAGGTGATCTCGCCGCCGCAGCACTACGACAAGGTGGATTTTTGACTCCGACAGGGGTCATCCCGGCTTTCGCCGGACCTTGCATCAGTCGCCGGGTGTTAGCCCCTCCCCTTCAGGGGAGGGCTTGGGGTGGGGGCTGTCCGCTCGCCTCACCGGCGTCAGCGAACATTCCCCCACATTCCCCACCCCAACCCCTCCCCTGAAGGGGAGGGGCTTTGCCTCCGCGCGCTTCGCTCCCGCTTTCGCCGGGATACGGGGGGCGCCGTTTACCCGGTCTTAGCCATCTTCACCTAGTCGTCTCCCGAGCGCGCCAGGCGCCCAGGGGAGGGAGATGAACCACCAGGCGGCCTTGCTGGAGCGAACGGCTTCGCGCAGCGCCGTCGGCGTTCAGCCTTGCGAGCCGGCCCCTACGCCGGAAGCCGCGCCGGCCTATCTCGGCCTCGACCTCATCCGCTTCTGGGCCGCCGGCCTCGTCGTCCTCTATCACCTCTGCTTCTATCCCTGGACCTACGACTCGGCCCAGCCGGCGCTGGAATTCCGCCGCGAGCTCGCTCCGCTCGCCGCCTTCACTTCGGCCGGCTGGGTCGGCGTTCCGATCTTCTTCGTGCTTTCGGGAGTGGTCATCGCGGCTTCCGCGACCGGCCGGGGCTGGATCGACTTCGTTCGGCGCCGGGCGCTCAGGCTCTACCCCGCGGCCTGGATTTGCGCTTCGGTCACCGCCCTCGTCTGCCTCGTCGCGGGCGAGCCGCACCTGCTGCTGCGCTACTTCAAGAGCATGGCGCTTTCTCCCACCGGCCCCTGGATGGACGAGGTGTTCTGGACCCTGGGGGTCGAGATCGTCTTCTACGCTTATGTCGCGGCGATCCTGGCCAGTTTCGGATCGGATCGGCTCGAGCGGGCGGGGATCGCCCTCGGCGCGGCGGGCGCCCTTTACGTCTCGGCCGTCCTCGCCGACGCCGCGGCGGGGGGCGGCTGGCGGGCGGAGCTGGCCTGGCTCGGCGAAGGCAATGGCCGGCTGCTGCTCCTCTCCAACGGCTGCTATTTCGGGCTCGGCATGGTGCTCTGGGCGATCGTCTCGGGGGGTGCGACCCGTGCCCGGCTTGCCGCCGCGGCGATCTTCGCCGCGGCCGGGCTGCTGGCGATCGGCCGGCCGGCGGAAGGCGCGCTGTGGCTCGGCACGGTAGCCGCGATCGCGGCCTCGCTTCGATTCCACGGGCCCATCCGGGACCGGCTCGGCCGGTGGAGCGGCCAGATCCGCGCGATCGGCCTCGCCACCTTCCCGCTCTATCTGCTTCACAACGAGATCGGCCGGGCCGCGATGCGGGCGATGCGCGATCTGGGGGCGTGGGCCGCCCTCGGGATTGCGCTTGCGCTGGTCCTCGCTTTGTCCTTCGCGGTGACGATATTCCTGGAGCCCAGGGTCAGGGCCGCCCTCAGTCGCGGTCTGCCGGTCGATCCTGCGCCGTCCGAAGGTCAGAGCTTGCGTTTCGCCGTGACGAAATAATCCAGCGACTTGTTGTCGGAGAGGTGGAAGCCCCGCGCCGGGCCCCAGGCGAGGCCGTGGCAGTCGATTATCTCCAGCCCGGAGTCGCGAAGCAGGGCGCACAGCTCCTCGGGCGCGAGGAACTTCTCCCAGTCGTGGGTGCCCTTGGGGATCCGGCCGGTGCCTTCGCCGATGAGGATCAGCATCAGCCTCGACATGGCGGTACGGTTGGGGGTGGAGAGGATGAGGAGGCCGTCGTCGGCTAGGGCCTCGGCCAGGCCCTGGACGAAGGTCCGGGTCTCGGCGACATGCTCGACCACCTCCAGCGACGTGACGAGATCGAACCGCCCTTCGAGCGCCTCCACGCCGCCGACCCGATAGTCGATCTCCAGCCCCTGGCCGAGCGCATGCTGCCGCGCTGCGGCGATATTCTCGGGCGCGGGGTCGACCCCGGTCACCTGCGACCCGAGGCGGGCCAGCGGCTCGGCGAGAAGCCCTGCGCCGCAGCCGACGTCGGCGGCCCGCTTGCCCCGGAGAGGCTTCAGATCGCACTCGTCCAGCCCCCAATGCTGGTCGATCCGGTCGCGAACATAGGCGAGCCGCACCGGATTGAGCTGGTGGAGCATCGCCGACGAGCCCTTCGGGTCCCACCAGTCGGCGGCCATGGCTCCGAAATGGGCGGCTTCGCGGGGGTCGATGGTCGTCGTGCTGCTCATGGCCGGTCCTGTCGCTGACTGCGTGAATCTCCTTGCACTCAACGCCGGGACTCGAAAAGAGCCGCCGTCATGCCTCGCATCGTGATGAAATTCGGCGGTACCTCGATGGCGGGCATCGAGCGGATCCGGCATGTCGCCCAGCGGGTGAAGAACGAGGCGGAGGCCGGGAACCAGGTCGCGGTGGTGGTCTCGGCGATGGCGGGGGAGACGGATCGGCTGGTGCAGTTCTGCCGCGAGGCTTCGACGCTCTACGATCCACGCGAATATGACGTGGTGGTGGCGTCGGGAGAGCAGGTGACGAGCGGGCTTCTCGCGATCACGCTGCAGGGCATGGGGCTCAACGCCCGATCCTACATGGGCTGGCAGCTTCCGATCCGGACCTCGGGCCATGCCTCGGCGCTGATCGACGACATCGACGCCAGCGTTCTGGAGCGGGTGTTCCGGGAGGGCGGGATCGCGGTCATTCCGGGCTTCCAGGGGGTCGCGGCCGACGGCAGCCTCGCGACTTTGGGACGGGGCGGGTCCGATACTTCGGCGGTGGCTCTGGCGGCGGCGATCGATGCCGACCGGTGCGACATCTATACGGACGTCGAGGGCGTCTACACGACGGACCCGAGGATTGTGCCCAGGGCGCGCAAGCTTCCCATCGTGACCTATGAGGAGATGCTCGAGCTCGCCTCGGTCGGAGCCAAGGTGCTCCAGACCCGGTCGGTCGGGCTCGCCATGCGACACGGGATCCCGATCAAGGTCCTTTCCTCCTTCGCCGACCGGCCCGGCACCCTGATCGTGCGCGAAGACCAAATCGAGGAATATGGAATGGAACGGCAGCTCATCACCGGAATCGCCCACGACAAGAACGAGGCGCGGATGATCCTGACCGGGCTCCCCGACTCTCCCGGGGTCGCCTCGTCGGTGTTCACGCCGCTGGCCGAGGCCGGGGTCAATTACGACCTGATCGTGAGGAGCGTCCCGCGCGCCGGGCAGCCGACCGACCTCACCTTCACCGTCCCGCGCGCCTCGCTGGCGCTCGCCGCCGACCTCATCGAGAAGCGCAAGTCCGAGATCGGCTTCGAGGAGCTCCTGACCGACAGCGCGGTCACCAAGCTCAGCATCGTCGGAGTGGGTCTGAGGAGCAATCCCGAGATCGCGGCCCGGATGTTCGCGACCCTTGCCGACCGCAAGATCGACATCCTCGCCATTACTACGAGCGAGATAAAGGTCTCGGTGCTGATCCACGAGGATTATACGGAGCTCGCGGTGCGGGTGCTTCACACGGCCTTCGGGCTGGACGACAACGGAGAAGGGGGTTGAACCTGCTCGTCGCCCCAGCGAAGGCTGGGGCCCCGGCGGGTGAAGACCGCCTGCGCCTTTCACCCCCTGGGGCCCCAGCCTTCGCTGGGGCGACGGAGTAGCTATGAGCGATAATTCCACCCCCTCGATCGGCCGCGAGCGCCTTGAGCGCCTCATGAAGCGCGGCACCGAGTTCCTCGGGTGCGAGGTGGCCGTGCTGGGCGGGGCAATGAGCTGGATTTCCGAGCGCAACCTCGTCTCGGCCCTGTCCAACGCGGGCGCCTTCGGGGTGATCGCCTGCGGGGCGATGACTCCCGATCTGCTCGACACCGAGATCGCGGAGACGAAGGCGCGCACGGATCGGCCGTTCGGCGTGAACCTCATCACCATGCACCCGCAATTGAGCGAGCTGATCGACGTCTGCGCCCGCCACTCGGTGACCCACGTCGTGCTCGCCGGCGGTCTTCCGCCGCCCGGATCGATCGACCGGATCAAGGGCAACGGCGCCAAGCTGATCTGCTTCGCCCCCGCGCTCGCGCTCGCGAAGAAGCTGGCCCGGTCGGGAGTCGACGCGCTGGTGATCGAAGGCATGGAGGCGGGCGGCCATATCGGGCCGGTCTCGACTTCGGTCCTCGCCCAGGAGATTCTTCCGCCGCTCGCCGCCGACATCCCGATCTTCGTCGCCGGCGGAATCGGCCATGGTGGGCTGATGGCCGGCTATCTGGAGATGGGCGCGGTGGGATGCCAGCTCGGCACCCGCTTCGTCTGCGCGACGGAATGTATCGCCCATCCCAATTTCAAGAAGGCCTTCATCCGAGCCTCGGCGAGGGACGCGATCACCAGCGTCCAGATCGACCCGCGGCTCCCCGTCATCCCGGTGCGCGCGCTCAAGAATCGCGAGATGGAGAGCTTCGCCGCCAAGCAGCGCGAGGTGGCGCAGCGGCTCGACTCCGGCGAGGTCGAGATGATGGAGGCTCAGCTCCAGATCGAGCATTACTGGGCCGGGGCGCTGAGGCGGGCGGTGATCGAGGGCGACGTCGAGACGGGTTCGGTCATGGCCGGCCAGTCGGTCGGGATGGTGAAGGAGGAGGCGCCCGTGGCGGACATCCTCCGCCAGCTGGTCGATGAGGCGGCCCAGGCGCTGGAGCGCAGATCGGCTTAATCTGCCTCCCCATCGCAGATGGGGAGGGGGACCACCGAAGGTGGTGGAGGGGTGACAAGGCGAAGGCCTTCGCCGTCTCGCGCTTGAACCGCTGAGGCCGCGAAAGGTCACCCCTCCACCATGCTTCGCATGGTCCCCCTCCCCATGCTGCGCATGGGGAGGCAAAGTGGCGTGGAAACCCCGCCCCCTTCCTGCTACCGCTCCTTCATGCCCGCCCAGTCCGCCGCTTCAGCCCGCGAGATATTGACCG
>DASVUW010000108.1:0-6114 GCA_036386845.1 Allosphingosinicella sp.
ACGATGTCTATGACCGCATGGACTTCGACGTGCCGATCGGCACTAAGGGTGATTGCTACGACCGGATGATGGTCCGGGTCGAAGAGGTCCGCCAGTCGATGCGGATCATGAAGCAGTGCCTCAACGAAATGCCGGAAGGGCCCATTGCTTCGCTCGACCGCAAGGTGGTGCCGCCCAAGCGCGCCGAGATGAAGCAGTCGATGGAAGCCCTGATCCATCATTTCAAGCTCTACACCGAGGGCTTCCACGTTCCCGAGGGCGAGGTCTATGTCGCGACCGAGAGCCCCAAGGGCGAGTTCGGGATCTACCTCGTCGCCGACGGGACCAACAAGCCGTACCGGGTCAAGATCCGGCCGACGGGCTTCTCCCACCTCCAGGCGATGGACTTCATGACCCGAGGCCATATGCTCGCCGACGTCACCGCGATCCTCGGCTCGCTCGACATCGTCTTCGGGGAGATCGACCGGTGATGCAGGCCCTCATCCTCGCGATGTTCGTGCTTGCGCCGGCGACGGTGTTCGCCCAGCTCCCGGTGAAGGCGCGGCGATATTTCCTGGCCGCGGCGGTGACCGGGCTGCTCGCCTACGCGGTGCTGATGGGGCCGGCCCTCGGCGGCGGAGCGCTTCTCGTCCTGCCGCTCGCGCTGATGGGAATCATCGCCGCCGCGATCCTCGTCGAGGCCGTCGCCCTGGTGCGGCGGCTGCTCGGGAAGAAAGGGAGGCCTGCGGCGCATGGCTGACCGGCGCACCCTCGCCATGGCCGCTGTGACCGTCGCCGTCGTGGCGGCCGGCGCCTTTTACCTGTTCACACCGGACGACCATGCCGACGGCACCTCGATGCGCACCGTCGGCGGAATCGGCGCGGCGCTGGTCCTGCTCTTGCTGGTCGCGCTCGCCTCCGGAGGAAGCCGTGGCAAGCGCCCCACAAGTGACGACGATGGGCCCAAGAATGGCTGATATCCTTCCCACCTCGATCGACCTCCACGAGGTGCGTGCCCGCTGGGGCCAGTTCGCTTTCACGTCGGAGAACGACAAGACGGCGAAGCGGCTCATCGACCGCTACCCGCCGGGGCGGCAGCAGAGCGCGGTCATTCCGTTGCTCGACCTCGCCCAGCGGCAGGTGGGGGCTGAGACCGGGACCCAGGGCTGGCTGCCCGTGCCGGTGATCGAATATGTCGCGAAATATCTCGGAATGCCCTACATCCGCACTTACGAGGTCGCGACTTTCTACACGATGTTCAACCTTCGCCCGGTCGGCCGATTCCACGTCCAGGTCTGCGGGACCACGCCCTGCATGCTCCGAGGCTCGGACGACGTCTTCGCGGCCTGCAAGGCCAAGGGGATGAAGAAGGGCCAGACGACTCCGGACGGGCTCTTCACCCTCTCGGAGGTCGAGTGCCTCGGCGCCTGCGCCAACGCCCCGATGGTCCAGATCAACGACGACAATTACGAGGACCTCACCTTCGAGACGACCACCGCGATCCTCGAGGCGCTCGCCCGCGGCGAGACTCCGAAGCCGGGACCGCAGGGCGTGAACCGCAGGACCAGCGATCCGGAGGGCGGAGTCACCAGCCTCCAGGCGATGGTGAACGAAAATCACGATTACCGGGGGGCGTGGTCCTGATGGAGCAGTTCCTTCCCGTCGCGCTCGGATTGGTCGCGCTCGTCGTCGTCCTCAAGGTGCTCAAGGGCATGGTGAAGATGGTGGCGCTAGTCGTCATCGTCGCGATCGTGGCCGCGGTTTATTTCGGAATGGGCGCCTGATGCTCGAGGACAAGGACCGGATCTTCACCAACCTCTACGGCTTCCAGGACTGGGGGCTCAAGGGCGCGCAGGCGCGGGGCGATTGGGACGACACCGCCGCGCTCCTGGGGATCGGCCAGGATGCCATCATCGACATCATCAAGGCTTCGGGCCTTCGCGGGCGCGGCGGCGCGGGCTTCCCGACCGGCATGAAATGGGGCTTCATGCCCAAGGCGCCGACCCCGGGACGGCCGAATTTCCTCGTCATCAACGCCGACGAATCCGAGCCGGGCTCGTGCAAGGACCGGGAGATCATCCGCCACGATCCGCACAAGCTGATCGAAGGCGCTCTGATCGCCGGCTTCGCGATGCGCGCCCGCGCCGGCTACATCTACATTCGCGGCGAGTTCATCCGCGAGGCGCAGACTCTCGAGGCGGCCGTGCAGCAGGCCTACGACGCCGGACTGCTGGGGAAGAACGCGGCCAAATCGGGCTATGACTTCGACCTCTTCGTCCACCGCGGCGCCGGCGCCTATATCTGCGGCGAAGAGACGGCGATGCTGGAGAGTCTCGAGGGCAAGAAGGGCATGCCGCGCCTGAAGCCGCCCTTCCCGGCCGGGGCAGGCCTCTACGGCTGCCCGACAACGGTCAACAACGTCGAGTCGATCGCCGTCGTCCCGACCATCCTTCGCCGCGGCGCGGCCTGGTTCAAGGGGATCGGGCGCGAGAAGAACGAGGGTACGAAGCTCTTCCAAATCTCGGGCCATGTGAACAAGCCGTGCGTCGTCGAGGACGCGATGTCGGTTCCGTTCCGCGAACTGATCGACCGTCATGCGGGCGGAATCCGGGGCGGATGGGACAATCTCCTCGCGGTCATCCCGGGCGGCTCGTCGGTGCCGCTGGTCCCGGCCGAGCAGATCATCGACGCCCCGATGGATTTCGACGGCCTCAAGGACCTCGGCTCGGGCCTCGGCACCGCCGCGGTGATCGTCATGGACAAGTCGACGGACGTCGTGAAGGCGATCAGCCGGATCTCCTATTTCTACAAGCATGAGAGCTGCGGCCAGTGCACGCCCTGCCGCGAGGGCACGGGCTGGATGTGGCGCGTGATGGAACGGCTCGTCGAGGGCAATGCCGAGATCCACGAGATCGACACGCTCTGGGACGTCACCAAGCAGGTCGAGGGCCACACCATCTGCGCGCTCGGCGACGCCGCCGCCTGGCCGATCCAGGGCCTGATCCGCCATTTCCGGCCGGAGCTGGAGCGGCGCATCGTCGAACGACGGGGCCGGGCGCTGGAGGCGGCCGAGTGAGCACCCTCATCGCCACGACCTTCTTACTGGTGACGATGCAGGGCGCGCCCGATGCTGCGGCACGCGATCGGGCCATCGCGACCTTCGAGCAGCAGGGCAGGGCGCGGGAGACCCACTTTTCCTGCATCTACGACTCCGATCCGGCCGCGACCCGGAGATTCGTCTCCGCGACCGATCCCTATTTCCACCTCGATGCACGGAACGCGGGCGCGACCGGCTTTTCGCAGGCCCTTCCGTCCAGCGTGGTGTTCGGCTCGTGCATTGCGGCCGTCGCCCGATCCATGCCCGAGCGCGCGAGCGGAACCCTGTCGTTCGAGCTTCGAGACTATCGAAACTGGGCGGCGAGGCGGGTCTATCTGGAGCGTTTCCCGAGGGTCGCGACGCTCGACCGAATGGCCCGTGCGAAGCGGGCCAAGGCCGACTATGGGTCTAACACCAAGGCTGTCGCCGGTCTGCTGGCCACTGTGGACTGCGCGGTGCGCCGCGAGCCGGCGACGGCCGACTGGCTGGTCCGCAACGGCAATCCGAACGAGCTCCACCTCGACTCCGAAACGCTTCGCAATCAGAATGTGATGACCGCCGCCTTCCGGCGTTGCTCGAACAAGGCGACGCCGGACAACGGCTCGGCCGAACTGATCAATAATTGGACCGGATTCCTGGCCGACAGCTTGCTTCGGATGACGGGCGAAGCTCAAGGCGCGGCGAAATGAAGACATTCTGGTTGGCATCCGTCGCGATCGTGCTTTGCGGCGGTGAAGCGGCCGCGCAGATGGGAACCGGGCGGTCGGGGATGTCGACTTCGTCGCCGCTGAGCAATGTCAGGCCCTATAAGGAGCTGCAGTCGTTCGGCGACTGCCTGGCGCGGAAGGCCAGGAAGTCCGCACTGGCGATTGTGGCCACCGCTCCGGGCTCGCGCGAAGAGGACAAGGTGCTCAAGAAGTATGTCTTCGGCGAACACGAGACCTGCCTGTTCGGCGGTACCCAGATGCAGATGCCGGCCATGTTCGCCCGCGGCGCAATCGCCGAGGGCCTGCTCCGGGCCGAAGGGGTCCCGGCCGAGTACCGGCTCCCCGCTCCGGCCCCGAGCGCGGTGCGCGACCTTCACGGTGCCGCCCGCTGCTATGCTTCGGGCCATCGCCGGGAGGTCCAGAAGCTGCTTCAGACCGATCCGGGTACGCCCCAGGAAGTGCAGGCCGTGGCTGCGATCTGGGACGGGTTCAGAACCTGCATGCCCAATTTCAAGGTGCGCCTGAACGCGCCGTGGATCCGTTTCCTGCTGGCCGAGGCGCTGCTTCGTGTCGAGCCGAAGACGACCTCTTCGGGACAATAGGAATGTCCATGGTCAAATTCGATGGAATGGAGATGGAGGTCCCGACCGGGGCGAGAATGGCGCTCAGGCTCATCTGCGCGCTGGCCGCCGGGGCGTGCGCGGCTGCCGCGGCGCCGGCCGCGGAAAAGGCGGCGCCGCTGATACCCAGCTGGAAACAGTCGCATTTGAAGCAAGGGGACCAAGCTGTCCAGGCGGTCTACAGGCTGGCGGCCTGCACCCGGATCAAACGGCGCGATGCGGCCGAAGCCCTTCTCGCCACCAATCCGGGTTCGCCGGAAGAGGCCGCCGGGCTGCGGCTGGCGATGCCATCGGACCAGACCGACTGTCGGATGGGGGTCAGGAGTCTGAAAATACATAGCACGGTCTTTGCGCGCGGCGCCGTCGCCGAGGCCCTGTACAACGGCGACGGCAGAAAACCGCGTACGGCGTCGGCCTTGCCCCTCACCGAAACCTACCGGCCCTCCGGCGACGGATCGGAACTCGTCGTCGCGAGATGGGTGGCCCGGTGCGCCGTGCGGCGTGAGCCGCGCCTTGCGCACGGCGTCGTGAAACGCGGCTATGGCAGCATCGGCGAAGAAAGATCGCTTGGCTATCTCAGGCCGGCTTTTCTCGCCTGCCTTCCGAAGGGGGAGCGGCTCCAGGTCTCGCGTCTCAACATCCGTGCGCTGATTGCCGAAGAGCTCTATCGCGCGTCCGTCACCTTCAAAGAGTCGTTCGCCAATGCCAAGGGTTAAAGTCGACGGTATCGAGATCGAGGTCCCGCAGGGCGCGACGGTCCTCCAGGCCTGCGAGCTGGCGGGGAAGGAGATTCCGCGTTTCTGCTACCATGAGCGGCTGTCGATCGCCGGCAATTGCCGGATGTGCCTCGTCGAGGTGAAGCCGGGGCCCCCCAAGCCGCAGGCGAGCTGCGCCCTTCCGGCCGCGGACGGGCAGGAAATCTCCACCATGTCGCCGACCGTCAAGAAGGCGCGCGAGGGGGTGATGGAGTTCCTTCTCATCAATCATCCGCTCGACTGCCCGATCTGCGACCAGGGCGGCGAGTGCGACCTTCAGGACCAGGCCATGGCCTATGGCCGCGGCCACAGCCGCTTCGCCGAGAACAAGCGGGCGGTCACCGAGAAATATATGGGCCCTGTCGTCAAGACGATCATGACCCGCTGCATCCAGTGCACGCGCTGCGTCAGGTTCGCGGAGGAAGTGGCGGGAGTCGAGGAGATAGGGGCGATCGGGCGGGGCGAGAATATGGAGATCACCTCCTATCTCGAAGGCGCGGTGACGTCCGAGCTCTCGGGGAACGTCGTCGACCTTTGCCCGGTCGGGGCGCTGGTCTCCAAGCCCTACAGCTTCGAGGCCCGCCCCTGGGAGCTCCGCAAGGTCCCCGGGATCGACGTCATGGACGCGGTCGGAACCAACATCCGGATCGACCACCGATTCCGCGAGGTGATGCGGGCGCTTCCGCGGCTCAACGAGGACGTCAACGAGGAGTGGGCCCACGACAAGACCCGCCACGCCGTCGACGGCCTGGTGCGCAACCGGCTCGACCGGCCCTGGGTGAGGCGCGAGGGCAAGCTCCGGCCGGCGAGCTGGGAGGAAGCCTTCGAAGCCATTGCCGAGCGGCTGGCCGGCGCCTCCGGCGACCAGGTGGCGGCGATCGCCGGCGATCTCCAGGACGTAGAGTCGATCTTCGCCCTCAAGAAGCTTCTCGAAGCCTATGGCTCCAGCCTGCATG
>DASVUW010000109.1:0-2343 GCA_036386845.1 Allosphingosinicella sp.
CGCCAGGTGACTCCTATTTCCAGGCAATCGTCGTCATAGCTGATGCCGAGACGGTGACGCACCGGCTCATACCCGTCGGCCGAGGAGAGCGGACTCTCCTTCGCGTCGGTGAGGTCGATGACGGTCGAGCCGAAGATCGACCAGTAGCGCCTGAAGCGCACCCGGCCGCCGAGCCGTATCTCCTCGCGGTCGCGCAGATCCTCGATCGAGGGGTCGATGTTGCGGTCGAGGCGGAGATAGCCGATCGTCGCATAGGTCTGGCGCCCTCCGACCACCGCGTCGACCTCATTGCGTCTCATGTCCAGGCTCTCCTTGTCGATCCGGAAGCGGTGGACGAGGTTGAGCTTGCGCCCGACCTTGACGTTGGTCCGGCCGACATAATCGGAGAAGCGGTCGGAAAGGCCCGTACCGGGCGGAAGGATGCTCGGCTTGTCGTCGAGGCGGAAGCTCTGGCCGATCGTGGTCCTGACCGCGATCCCCGGAAGATCGATGCCCCAGTCGACCCCGTAGGTGACCCGTGGGCCGTTTTCCCAGCGGTCGTGGCCGGGGAAGCGGTTGAGGGCGAAGAGGTTGGAATCCTCGAGGTCGACGGCCCGGGCATCCTCGTTGGGGACCTCGAGATTGTCGGTCGCTCCCGAGGCGACCAGCTGGAGTCGGGGAGTCAGGCGCTGAGTGCCGCCCATGAACGGCCCGACCAGGGGCCAGCGAAACTCCGCCGCCAGGGCTCCGATGGCGCGCGCATGCCATCCCTCGTCCCCGCGATAGATGATCGTATCGGTGAGCAAATTGTCGCTGCTGTGGTAGAGGTCCCCGCGCGCATAGGCGGTGAGGACCATCTCCTGTCCCCAGGGCGTGATACGGCGCCGGTCCCATCGAGCGCCGGCGAATGCCCGCTGGGTGTCCTGGCCGCTGGTCCTGAAGATCGCGAGGCTGTTCGCCTGCAATTCCACCCGGCCGCCCCATATCTTCCCGGGTATCCGCCAGCGCGCGTCGACCGCGGGGAGTGCGACCGGCTGCTGCCCCGCGACGTCGGTCACTCGAAGGCCCTGGAAGGCCCAGCCGGCGATCGAGACGTAGCTGTCGGCGGTGATTCGCTCGGCCTCGATCACCGAGCGAAGCCTAGTGTCGCGCGATATGTCGTAGCGGCGAAGGAAGGTGCGGTCGGTGACGTAGCGGCCCGAGGCGGTGACGCTCCAGATCGGGCTCAGCTGGAAGCGGCCGTTTCCTTCGAGATAGGCGCGAACCCCTTCGTCCTTGACGGCGGTGAGCGGGGCGGTGATCGGGAGTCGCGATCCATAGGTGAGGTAGGCGCCGAGCTGGAAGGCGCCGAGGCGAGTGAGGTGCCGGTAGCGGCCTTCCAGCATCGGCGCCACCTCGGTATAGACATGGGGCGTGATCGTGGCGTCGCGATTGGGCGCGAGCTTCAGATAATAGGGCACCGCGAGCTCGAATCCGTTGCTCGAGCTCAGCCTTATGTCGGGGACGAGCACACCGCTTCCGCCCCCCTCGCTTCCGTCCGGGTGGGAAAGGAAAGGAAGAGCGGCGATCCGGGCGCCGAGGAGGTTGAGCGACGCCCCTTCGTAGCGGATCCGGCCCTTCACCGGATCGTGGACCACCTTGACGGCGTTGATCTGCCAGGTGGGGTTTTTCGGACAGCCTTTCGAGTTCACCACCGCGCAGGGCGAATAAGCGGCCCGGTAGAGAGTGGTGTAGCCGTTCTTTCGCTCCGCCTTGTCGGCGGCGAGGCGGCCGCCGTCGGCGAGCACGAGGAGCATGTTCTGGACGATCCCGTCGCGCAGGGCGTCGGTGAGGACCACGCTGTCCGCATAGGCCACGTCCCCGCCCGGGTTCACGACTCGGACATTGCCCTCCGCCCGGACTTCGTCGGTCGCGCGGTTCCAGGTCACCTTCTCGGCGCGGAGCCTGTTGCCCTCGCTGTTCATCCGGACGTCGCCACTCGCGGTGACCATCTGGGCTTCGCTATCGTAGCTGAGCTCGTCCGAGCTGAACGCGACCTCGCGCGGATCCGCGGCGGGCGCCACGGTGCCGTCGTCGGCGACTGGACCGGTCTCCTGCCCATAAGCTGCGCCCGGAGCGGCGACCAGCAGCGGCAGCGCGGTCAGGCAGATGAGATTGAGCTTCTTCACTTTCCCCGCCGCCAGGAGCACGCGCGACCTTGGTCGGCCTATCGCACCGGAAGGGCGGGGCTGCAATGCCGCAAGGGGCGCGGGAGGATTGGGTGGAGCCGTCATCCCTGCGAAGGCCGGGACCCAGGAACACAGAGGCCGGAACCTAGACGCGAATGTCCGTGTTCATGGGTCCCGGCTTCCGCCGGGATGACGG
>DASVUW010000110.1:0-2912 GCA_036386845.1 Allosphingosinicella sp.
CTCGGCCGCTTCTTGGAAGTCGCGTTGCCGCCAACTGTGCTATGTAGATAACACACTTTCCCTCTTGCGCTCGCCGCCCCCCCTGCCCCATCTAGCCCCAAAGCCTAACGGAGCGAGCAAATGGCCACCCAGACCGAGACCAAGCTGAAGCTCGAGGCGCCCGAGGCGCTGCAGACGGTCGAGCCGGCCGAGGCGGCCGGGCTCGTTCCGATCGAGGAGGGGGTGAAGTCGAAGCTGGAGACGGTCGTCGACAAGTTCGTAAACGAGCTCGTCGCCGTCGACGCCAACAGCCCGGAATTCGGAAAGAAGGTCGACGAGCTCACCAACATGGGCCGAAAGCAGATCGCCGAGGCCGCCGGCCATTCGAACCGGTTCCTCGACCGGCCGATCAAGGCGATCGACAAGGACACGGGAATCGGCGCCGATTTGCTTGAATTGCGACGCACCGTCGAAGATCTCGATCCCGGCAAGCAGGGCAATCTCAGCTCGTCCCGCAAGATCCTGGGCTTCATCCCCTGGGGCAACAAGCTCGGCAATTACTTCCAGAAATATCAGAGCTCGCAGACCCACATTTCGAAGATCCTGAACAGCCTCGCCTCCGGCAAGGAGGAGCTTCAATACGACAACGAGGCGATCAACACCGAGCGCGCCGCGATGTGGAAGACGATGGGCCAGCTCGAGCAGATGATCCACATTTCGAAGGCGCTCGACCAGAAGCTCGAGGACAAGGCCAACGAGCTGGACGCGAACGAGCCGGCCAAGGCCAAGGCGATCCGCGAGACGGCCCTCTTCTACACCCGCCAGCGGACCACCGACCTTCTGACCCAGATGGCGGTGACGGTTCAGGGTTATCTCGCGCTCGACCTCGTCAAGAAGAACAATGTCGAACTGATCAAAGGGGTCGACCGCGCCTCGACCACCACCGTCGCGGCCCTTCGCACGGCCGTCACCGTCGCCCAGGCGATGACCAACCAGAAGCTGGTGCTCGAGCAGATTACCTCGCTCAACGCGACCACCGCCAACATGATCGATTCGACCGGAGAGCTACTCAAGAGCCAGACCGGCGAGATCCACCGCCAGGCCGTCAACTCGACCATCCCGCTCGAGACCCTTCAGCGCGCCTTCCAGAACATCTACGACACGATGGATACGATCGACACGTTCAAGCTCGAGGCGCTCGGAAGCATGAAGCAAACGGTCCAGACCCTCTCCAGCGAGGTCGAGAAGAGCCGCGGCTACATCGCCCGAGCCGAAGGCACCGAGCAGAACCGCCTTGCCGGGCGCAGCGTCCCCAACTCGCTGCTCGGACCGGTCGAGCGCTGAAAATGGCTCGGACGCCCCGAAGCGTCGAGGAGGCGATCGCCCGCTTCGACGAATATTCGGCCCGGCTCGACGGTCATACGCCAGCCGAAGGGAGCCTGAAACGGCGCTATTACGGCCGGGCCGCCGGCTCGATGGCGCGGCGCGGCGCGACGATGGGTGTGGCGATCGCGGCGCTGATCATCGCCACGATCGGCTTCGGGCTGGTCGTCGGGCCGATCGGAATCACGGGGCTGTTCTTCGTCGCCCTGGCGATCCTGGCAATCATGCTGGCCGCCGCCTTCTGGCCATCGGAGCCAAAGCGGATCGCCTATAACGAGCAGCTGCCGACGGGGACCGTCGTCCGACAGCTGGAAAGCATGCTCGTTCGGCGCCGGGCGGCCCTGCCCGCCCCCGCCGCGCAGCGCGTGGACGCGATCGGAGCGCAGCTGCCGCTGCTGGAGTCGCGGCTGTCTGAGGTCGATGCGCTCGACCCCCTCGCCCAGGACGCCCGTCGGCTGATGGGCAAGCATCTGCCGGAGCTGATCGACCGCTACGAGCGCATTCCCGCCGGCTACCGGCACCAGCCCGACGGCGAGGGGCTGACCGCCGACCAGCGGCTCGTCGCCAGCCTGGACGCGGCGCGCAACGCCTTGGGCGAGATCGGCGACAAGCTTGTCCAGGGCGACCGCCAGGCGTTCGAGACGCACGGCCGATTCATCGAGAGCCGCTACAAGGAAGACGGCGGCCCCGGAGGGCAATGATGGGCTTCGACGTCGCCGGGATGCTCCGGCAGGCCGACGAATATCTGCGCCGTGCAATCAAGTCGAAAGCGGTGCGCGCGGCCGAGAAGCGACGCCAGGAGCGGCAGTCCCGCGAGGCCGAGGCGCGGATCAAACGGGCCGCCTTGCTCGGCGGCGCCTCCGGAGCCGCGATCCTGGGCGTGGGAACCCTCGTCGCCCCGGTAGCGGCTCCCGTGATTGCGGCGGCGGCCGGCGGCGGCGCGCTGCTCCTTGCCGTCGGATCGCTTTTCCGGCCCTCGCGCCGGCGCGGCGGCGGGGAAGGCGATTTCTCGCAGGCCGAGCTTGCGCAGCTCCCGGGCGAGGCGGAGGATTGGCTGCTCGAGCGGCGCGAGGGCCTTCCGCTCGACTGCTTCCCGCAGCTCGACCGGATCTTCCAGCGGCTCGGGGATCTCCAGCCGAATCTCGCTTCGCTCGCTCCCCATTCCACCCCTGCCTGGGAAGCGCGACGGCTCCTCGGAGATCATCTGCCGAGGCTCGTGCACGCCTTCGAAGCCATTCCGGCCACCGCCCGTGAGGAGGAGCCCGAAGTCCGCGCTCGGCTTCGCGCCGGACTGGAGACGCTCGCGGACGCATTGGACGAACTCTGCTGCGAGGTGTGCCGGAACCCGCTGATGACGTTCGAGACCCAGGGCCGCTTCCTGGAGGCGCGTTATCGCGGCGAGGACAGACGGCTCACGCCCGGCGAAAGCCGCGACTAGAATTTGCCTTCGAAGCGCGCAGAATAAGGAAGTCCGCCGGGCCGAAGGGCGGCGTCGACCCGGTAGCGGCCGTCGGCGAACAGCCGGACGTCGAGCCTGTCGCCTCCGGACT
>DASVUW010000111.1:0-10391 GCA_036386845.1 Allosphingosinicella sp.
CTGCTGGAGAGCGTCAAGCGGCAGGACCCGACCATCTTTACCAAGTCCGGCATCATGACCGGCCTCGGCGAGCAGCGGCTCGAGGTCCACCAGGTGATGGACGACATGCGCTCGGCCGACGTCGATTTCCTGACCATGGGCCAGTATCTCCAGCCGACGCCCCGGCATGCGAAGGTCGAGGAGTTCGTGACGCCCGCCGCCTTTTCGGCCTATGGGGCGATCGCTCGCGCCAAGGGCTTTCTGCTCGTCGCCGCGAGTCCCCTGACCCGCTCCAGCTATCACGCCGGCGACGACTTCGCGAAGATGAAGGCGGCGAGGGAAGCGAAGCTGAGGGTCGGGCGTTAAAGGGGGATGATCGGTCCGAGCCTCTTCGTCGCCCCAGCGAAGGCTGGGGCCCCGGCGGGTGAAAAACGCCGGCGCCTTTCGCCCCCTGGGGTCCCAGCCTTCGCTGGGACGACGTAATGCCCCGCCATACCGAAACCCGGCAAATGCCCTACACGCCCGAGCAGATGTTCGACCTGGTCGCCGATGTGAAGCGGTACCAGGAATTCCTGCCCTGGGTGGCCGCGACCCGGGTGCGCTCCGACAGCGAAAGCCTGATGATTGCCGACCTCGTCGTCGGCTTCCGCGCGATCAAGGAGACCTTCACCTCGCGAGTCGAGAAGCAGCGGCCGACGCGGATCCACACCGAATATATAGAGGGCCCGCTCAAATATCTCCAGAACAGCTGGGCCTTCAAGCCGGACGGCAAGGGCGGGACCGAGATCGATTTCTGCGTCGACTTCGCCTTCAAGAACCGCCTCTTCGAAAGCCTCGCGGGCCAGATGTTCGATCGGGCGCTGAGGCGGATGATCGGAGCGTTCGAGGACAGGGCGAGGGAATTGTACGGAGAGGGTGGAGCGGAGGTTCGGAGCGGCGCGGCCTGACTCCTACACGTCGTCCCAGCGAAGGCTGGGACCCCGGCGAGTGAAAGGCGCGGTGATCTTCACCCCCTGGGGCCCCAGCCTTCGCTGGGGCGACGAGCCTAATCTTCCCTCTTCTCCACAGGCATCAGAAGCTCAAGCGCGCAGAGCGCCGCCTGAAGCCTGACCCCGCCGCGTCCCAGGTCGCCGAAATGCTTGGTGTCGGCGACTATCTCCTTGGGATCCGCGCCCCGCCGTGCCCGGGCGAAGATCACCGTTCCCACCGGCTTCTTCTCGCTTCCGCCCCCCGGTCCGGCAATGCCCGTGACCGCCACCGCGGTATCGGCGGCGCAGCGCTTCAAAGCGCCTTGCGCCATGCCCCAGGCGACGGCGATCGAGACCGCTCCGAAAGTCTCGACCACGTCCTCGCTCACCCCGAGCAGGGCGATCTTCGATTCGTTCGAATAAGTGACGAAGGACGCTTCGAGCACGTCAGACGAGCCCGGTATCTCGGTGAGGGCCGCCGTGACGAGGCCTCCGGTGCAGCTCTCGGCGACGGCCAGCTTGAGCCCGGCGGAACGGCTGGCGGCGACCACCCGGCGGGCGGCTTCCAGCAGCTCGGGAGGAAGGACGAAGTCGCGGGCCTCGCTCACGGCCGCGCCGAAGGGCAAATGACCGGCGGCTTGCCCGCCTTCCCGTTCGATTTCGGCTTGCCCCCGCTGTCGCTCCCAATCTCGATCGCGAGGACGACGAGTCCGGCGAGATTGCGCGGCGGCAGGGGCGAGAGCAGCCCGGCGGCGCGATCGATCCGGCCGCATTGCTCCTGGCCCCCCTTGGCCTTCAGCCCTCCCAAAGCGAGATCGTGGACGAGGCCGCGGGCCGTCGATTCGCTGAGGCCGGTCGGAAACTTGTCCTTGGCCATGGTCGACAGGGTCGCGCTGGCGCCGGCCCACCGGGTCGAGCTCCCGGCGGCCAGGGTCCGGGCGAGAGCCCGGCCCCCGTTCGGGAGATAGGCGTCGGCCGGCAAGGCGGAGGCGCAGGCGGTCGCCGCCGCCTCGAGCAAGGGCGGCAGGGCGAACAGGGCCAGGTCCTCGACCTGGGCTTCGGTGAGGCATGGTCGTTGCGCCTGCTCGGCGGGGGCGGCGGCGAGCAAGGCGGCGATCAGTGCTGATTTCACGAGACTTCCTCCGGGAGGCGAATGGTTGCGACCGCCTGGGCGGCCATGCCTTCGCCGCGTCCGGTGAAGCCGAGGCGCTCGGTGGTCGTGGCCTTGATGCTAACCCGCTCGGGCGGCAGCCGCAACAAGGCCGCGACCGAGGCGCGCATCGAGTCCCGATGCGGGGCGAGGCGGGGCGCCTCGCAGATCAAGGTCACGTCGACATGGTCGATCCGGCCGCCGAGCGCCTCGATCATGGCTCGGGCATGCTCGATGAAGAGCGATGACGCGGCGCCGCGCCACTGCGGGTCGCTCGGCGGGAAATGATCGCCGATGTCGCCCGCGCCGACCGCTCCGAGCAGCGCGTCGGTCAGCGCGTGGAGAAGGACGTCGGCATCGCTGTGGCCCTTGAGCCCGAGCTCGCTCGGGATTCGGATCCCCCCCAGCCAGAGCTCTTCCCCTGGAGCGAAGGCGTGGACGTCGAAGCCCAGGCCGGTCCGGCTGGTCAGCCTGACGGCCAGGCGAGCTTCCGCGGCGGCGAAATCTCCCTCGAACGTGAGCTTCTCGAGCAGAGGATCGCCGTCCACAAGCGCGACCGGAATTTGCTTGGCGCGCAGAAAGGCGGACTCGTCTGTCGGCGAAGTGGCGCGCCAATCTTCGATCGCGTGAAGGAGCGTCTTGAGCAGGAATGCCTGCGGAGTCTGTATTCGAACCACCGCATTCCGGTCCACCGCCTCGCCCAAAGTGCCGTCGCGTCTGGCCTTTGCCAGAGTATCGGGCGTACGAAGAACGGGAACGGCACCCTCATAGCGCTCCAGCGCCTCAAGGAGTCGGGCGATCACCGCCGGCGGGCAGAAGGGACGGGCGGCGTCGTGGATCAGTACTCGCTCGGTGCCGGGCGGCACCGCCTCGAGACCTCTGAACACCGAAATCCCGCGTTCAGGACCTCCGGTGACGAATTCCCCGACATCGAGCCCATCGAGCGCGTCGAGAGCGAGCGCCTTCTGTCCCTCTCCGATGACCACGCGAATTGCATTGATTTGAGGGTGGTGAAGGAAAGGTTCTATCGACCGGCGCAAAACGGACTTCCCCGCGATCCGGCGGTATTGCTTCGGAACCTCGCCCCCGACCCGCGCTCCCGCGCCCGCGGCGACGATCAACGCGACGGTCTTTCCCGCTTCACCCATGCCGTTCGCCTAGCCGAGGCCGACCTTGCTCGCCAGCGTCTTTGCCCTTATCTCCCCGCCTCCCATGAAAAGCTTCGCGCCAATCCAGATCGGACCCGTCCGCATCGACTCGCCCGTCATCCTGGCGCCGATGACCGGAGTGACCGACCGGCCGTTCCGGAAGGCCGTCAAACGCTACGGCGCGGGGCTGACCGTCACCGAGATGATCGCGTCGCAGGCGATGATCCGCGAGACCCGGCAGTCGCTCCAGAAGGCCGACTGGGATCCGATCGAAAATCCGGTCTCGATGCAGCTGGCCGGCTGCACTCCGAAAGAGATGGCCGAGGCCGCGAAGCTCAACGAGGATCGCGGCGCCGCGATCATCGACATAAACATGGGCTGCCCGGTCCGGAAGGTCGTCAACGGGGACGCCGGCTCGGCTCTGATGCGGGACCTGAAGCTCGCCGCCGAGATCGTCGATTCGACGGTGAAGGCGGTGAAGGTGCCGGTGACGTTGAAGATGCGGATGGGCTGGGACCATTCGAGCCTGAACGCGCCCGAGCTCGCGCGGATCGCCGTCGACCTGGGCGTCAAGATGATCACCGTCCACGGCCGAACCCGCAACCAGATGTACAAAGGCTCGGCCGACTGGGCCTTCGTCCGCCGCGTGAAGGACGCGGTCGATGTCCCGGTCATCGTCAACGGCGACATCTGCACGATCGACGACGTCGAAACCGCACTGGCCCAATCCGGCGCCGACGGAGTCATGATCGGCCGCGGCGCCTACGGCCGGCCGTGGCTTCTCGCGCAGGCGATTCACTGGCTGCGCACCGGCGAGCGACTTGCCGACCCGACGCTCGACGAGCAGTTCGACGTCCTGACCGAGCAATATCGGGACATGCTCGCCCATTACGGCCCGGAGATCGGGGTCAACGTCGCCCGCAAACATGTCGGATGGTATACGCGCGGACTTCACGGCTCCGCGGAATTCCGCAACGCTTTCAACAAGGAAGCCGACGCCGTCAAAGCCCAGGCGATGCTCTACGGTTTCTACGCGCCCTGGCTGAAAAAGGCGGCGGCCTGATCGATCCGGTACGGCCGGTGCGGTCAAACGACCCATTACCGCCACATACTGTGTTCTTTTTGCCACAATGTTGTGGTAGCCCATTCCCGTGAACGCCGAGCTGCCGATCCTTCCCGAAGCCAAGCCCCGGTGGCGCCGCAGGCTCTCGGTGGCGCTTCGCCGCGGCCGTTATATGCCGCTCATCGAGGCTCTGACCCTCGCCGCTCTGCTCGTCGTCGCGACGATCAGCTATTTCATCATCACCGACGAGGGCTCGCCCGAAACCTTGCTGACTCCGCCGATGGTGGCAGCGCTTCTGGTGGCCAACCTGGTTCCGGCCATGGCCCTCATGGTGCTGGTCGCGCGCCGGCTGGCGATGCGCCGGGCGGCGGAATCGCCTATCGGGGGCAGGGGACGGCTCCATGTCCGCCTCGTCGCCCTGTTCTCCGTCATCGCCAGCGTTCCGACCCTGCTGGTCGTCATCTTCGCCTCGCTGCTGTTCCAGAGCGGGCTCGACTTCTGGCTTTCCGACCGCGCGCAGACCGTCATCAAGAACGCCCAGGAAGTGGCCAGCCAGTATCGGAAGGACCAGCGCGACGAGGTGCAGCTCGAAGTCCAGACCATGGGCAGCGACGTGGTCGGTTGGGTGAACGAGCGCGGGATCGACGATCCGCAGTTCGGCGACTTCATGCTCGACCAGACGACCCGGCGAAAGCTTCTCGAGACGGCGCTGCTGACGATCACGGACTCCGGCGAAATCCAGATGCAGGGTGGAGTGAACCTCTACGACCGGCCGCTCGAGGACCGTTTCGCGGCGTCGGTCCTGCAGAAGCTCAAGGCGGGTCAGGCGATCGCCAAGGAGGAGGGCGGGGACCGGGTGGAGGCGGTCGTCCGGCTCGATCCCAGGGCCCAGGTCTATGTCTACGGCGCCCGGGCGGTGGACGCGCGGCTCCTGAAGCTGGCCGAGGATGCGCAGAGCGCGGCGAGCGATTCCCAGCGGACGCTGGCGCGCGCGCGCACATTGCAATTCCGCTTCAACGCGATCCTGCTGGGAGTCTCGCTGGCGATCGTCGGGCTTGCGATCTGGATCGCCCTCAAGCTGGCCGACCGGCTGGTGAGGCCGGTCGGGGAGCTGGTCGACGCGGCCCGTCGGATCACGGCCGGCGATCTCACGACGCGAGTCACCGCCGGCGAGCTTTCCAGCCGGGTGACCGGGATGCGGGTCCAGGACGAGATCGGGATATTGGGCCGAGCGTTCAACCGGATGACCAAGCGCCTCGAGGAGCAGACCGGCGACCTCGTCTCGGCCAACGCCCAGCTGGAGAGCCGGCGTTCCTTCATCGAGGCCGTGCTGTCCGGAGTCACGGCGGGGATCATCTCGCTCGACCAGCAGCGCAACGTCCGACTCATCAACAGCTCCGCCGAGGCCTTGCTCAAGACCGACAAGGACCGGGCCGTCGGGCATCGGCTTGCCGAGCTTGCCCCGGAGCTCGATGCGCATCTGGATAGCGATCACAGGGAAGACATCATCCAGTTCGCTTCGGGAGGCGAGCCCCGGACTCTCGCCGTCAAGCGAGTCCGGGTCGAGGGCGGGCACGTGCTGACGTTCGACGACATCACCGAGCAATTGCTCGACCAGCGGCGAGCCGCCTGGTCGGACGTCGCCCGCCGGATCGCGCACGAAATCCGCAATCCGCTCACCCCGATCCAGCTCGCCGCGGAGCGGCTCCAGAGGCGCTACGGCAAGGAGATCACCTCCGACGCCGCCACGTTCGAGAAGCTCACGGGCACGATCGTCAGGCAGGTTGGCGACCTCAGACGCATGGTCGACGAATTCTCTTCCTTCGCCCGAATGCCCAAGCCGGTCTTCCGTGAGGAGAGGGTCGCCGACATCGTCGGGGAATCGCTTTTCCTCCACCAGGTCGCGCATCCCGACATCGCTTTCAAGCTCGACGCGCCCGAGCCTTCGCCGCTGCTCGTCTGCGACCGCCGCCAGCTCGGGCAGGCCCTGACCAACGTGATCAAGAATGCCGTCGAAGCGATCCAGCAGAAGCGCGAGGACGGCCGCAAAGGCGGCGACGACCGGGTCTCGGTCACCCTTCGCGACACCGAGAACCGGATCATCATCGAGGTCGCCGACACCGGCATCGGCCTCCCCAACGAACGCGGCCGGCTGACCGAGCCTTATATGACGACCCGGGTCAAAGGCACCGGCCTCGGCCTCGCCATCGTCAAGAAGATCGTCGAGGAGCATTTCGGCAATATCGAGTTCGACGATGCCGCCGGCGGGGGAAGCCTCGTCCGGCTGGTCTTCGACGCGGAAGCGCTCGCCCGCCTCGCCGGCGCCGCCGCCGAACAACCCCAGACCACAGACGGATAGAACATGGCCCTCGACATACTCATCGTCGACGACGAACAGGACATCAGGGACCTCGTTTCCGGGGTCCTCGAGGATGAAGGCTATTCGTGCCGGACCGCGGCCAACAGCGGCGAGGCGCTCCAGGCCCTGGCCGACCGCCGGCCTTCCCTGCTCTTGCTCGACGTCTGGCTTCAGGGCTCCAAGCTCGACGGGCTCCAATTGCTCGAAGAAGTGAAGAGGCGCGATCCCTCGCTTCCGGTCCTCATGATCTCGGGCCACGGCAATCTCGACACCGCGGTGGCGGCGATCCGCCAGGGCGCCGCCGACTTCATCGAGAAGCCGTTCGAGGCCGGCCATCTCGTCCACCTCGTCGCCCGGGCGACCGAGACCGACCGCCTCCGCCGTGAGAATGCGAGCCTGCGCGCCCAGATCGGCCAGGATACGGAGCTGACCGGCTCCAGCGTCGCGATCAACGCGGTTCGAGCGACCTTGAAGCGCGTGGCGGGAACCGGGAGCCGGGTGCTGATCTCCGGGCCGGCCGGAGTGGGGAAGGAGGTCGCGGCGCGGCTCCTCCACGACTGGAGCAACCGCGCCCGGGCGCCCTTCATCGTCGTCAGCGCGGCTCGGATGACCCCGGAGCGGGTCGAGGAGGAACTGTTCGGGGTGGAGGAGGGGGGCGAGCTTGCCCGGCCCGGCCTTCTCGAACAGGCCCATGGCGGAACCCTGTTCCTCGACGAGATCGCCGACATGCCGATCCCGGCCCAGGCCAAGATCCTCCGGGTCCTGACCGACCAGAGCTTCACCCGGGTCGGCGGCCAGCGGATGGTCAAGGTCGATATGCGGGTGGTCTCCTCGACCTCCCGGCACCTCGCCGACGAGATCGCCGGCGGCCGCTTCCGAGAGGACCTCTTCTACCGGCTGAACGTCGTCCCGGTGCACCTGCCGGCGCTGGCCGAGCGGCGCGAGGACATCCCGGCCCTGATCGGCCATTTCGCCGCCCGCTACGCCGCCGAGCAGAGGCTTCCCACTCCCGAATTCTCGGCCGACGCCGTCGCGGCGCTCCAGGCCTATGACTGGCCCGGCAACGTGCGGCAGCTCAGGAACGTCATCGAGCGCACCATCATCCTCGCCCCCGGCGCCCGGGTCGGCTGCATCGAGCTCGACATGCTCCCGCCCGAGATCCTCAACGAGCAGGCGAGCCTGAGCTCGGGCGAGGCGGTCAAGGCGATCATGGGCACCCCGCTCAGGGAAGCGCGTGAGACGTTCGAGCGCGAATATCTCAAGGTCCAGATCCGCCGCTTCTCCGGCAACATCTCGCGCACCGCCACCTTCATCGGAATGGAACGCTCCGCGCTTCACCGCAAGCTCAAGGCGCTCGGCATCGGGGATACGAAGGGCGATCCGGAGGAATAGCTGGTCCTCCCCATCGCCAGATGGGGAGGGGGACCACCCGAAGGGTGGTGGAGGGGTAATTGCTCTGTGCTCTGAGGGGTTCGCGCGAGAACCTCTGGTGCCGAGCCCGCTACCCCTCCACCATGCTGCGCATGGTCCCCCTCCCCATGCTCCCGCATGGGGAGGACAAACTGGCGCGGGAGAGGCGCCGATGCTATTGTTTCCGGAAGGGCACGCTCCACATTATGAAAGACGTCCTTCGCGGACGCCTCCGCGGACAACGATCCGCCAATAAGGGGATTGGCCAATGGCCGACAAGGTCAACAACCTCCAGGATCTGTTCCTGAACGGGCTGCGCCGCTCGAAGACTCCGGTGACCATGTTCCTGGTCAAGGGCGTGAAGCTTCAGGGCATCATCACCTGGTTCGACAATTTCTCGGTGCTTCTTCGCCGCGACGGCCAGGCCCAGCTCATCTACAAGCATGCCATCTCGACGATCATGCCCTCCCACCCGCTCGACACCGCGGAGATCGAGCGTGCCTTCGAGGACGGCGGAAGCGGCGGTGGCGGAAAGAAGCCGGCTTTGCTTCAGGAAGCCTTTCTGGGAGCCGTCCGCCGCTCCGGAGAGCCGGTGACGATGTTTCTCGTCAACGGAGTCATGCTCCAGGGAGAAATTGCCGCCTTCGATCTGTTCTGCATGCTTCTCCAGCGCGACGGCCTGTCGCAGCTCGTCTACAAGCACGCCATCTCGACCGTGCAGCCGGAACGGCCGGTGAGCTTCATGGAGCAGGATGACGAGGAGCCGGCCGCCTGACTTCCACCGAACAAAGTTCCGACGGATCACCAGGCCGCCGTGCCCCCGGCACGGCTGGGGACGTCCGGGGGACGTCCCCACCTGGTGATTTCAGCCGCGGTGCCAAAGCGATCGTTGCGCTCCCCGATATGAAGGCGGGGAGGGGACGGCGCGATATCGAGGCTCGCCTCGACGAGGCCGCGGGTCTCGCCGAGGCGATCGGAGTCGAGGTCTCCGACAGGCTCCACTTCAAGATCCGCTCGCCGAAGCCTGCCACCCTGTTCGGTTCGGGCCAGGTCGAGTCGATCGCCGAGGCGGTGGCCCGCGACGAAGCCCAGTTGGTCATCGTCGACGCTCCGATCACGCCCATCCAGCAGAAGAATCTCGAGACCGCCACCAAGGCCAAGGTGATCGACCGGACCGGTCTCATCCTCGAGATTTTCGGCGAGCGGGCGGCGACGGCCGAGGGCCGGCTCCAGGTCGAGCTCGCCCATCTCGACTATCAGGCCGGCCGGCTGGTCAGGAGCTGGACCCACCTCGAGCGGCAGCGCGGCGGCTTCGGCTTCCTCGGAGGCCCCGGCGAAACCCAGATCGAGGCGGACCGGCGGCTGATCCGCGACCGTATGGCCAAGCTCAAGAAGGAGCTCGAGCAGGTCACCCGCACCCGCGCCCTCCATCGCGCCCGCCGCCAGCGCGCGCCCTGGCCCGTCATCGCCCTGGTCGGCTACACCAACGCCGGCAAGTCGACCCTCTTCAACCGGCTCACCGACGCGGAGGTGATGGCCGAAAACCTGCTGTTCGCGACCCTCGACCCGACGATGCGCGAAATCCCGCTGCCCGGGTTCGACAAGGCGATACTCTCCGACACGGTGGGCTTCATCTCCGAGCTTCCGACCCAGCTCGTCGCCGCCTTCCGGGCGACCCTGGAAGAGGTGATCTCGGCAGATCTCATCGTCCACGTCCGCGACATCTCGCATCCCGACAGCGACGCCCAGCGCGAGGATGTGGAATCGGTCCTCAAGGAGATCGGCGCAGGCGGGGAGGGGGGCGCCCCGCTCGTCGAGGCCTGGAACAAGATCGACCTGCTGGACCCCGAGGAAGCGGAGAGGGTCAAAGCGGGATCGGAGCGCCGCGACGACGTCATCCGGATCTCCGCCGCGACCGGCGAGGGGCTGGACGCGCTTCTCGAATGCGCCTCGGCAAAGCTCAGCAAGGGTGCGAAGCTTCGGACGGTCACGCTGGGGGCGTCGGACGGCGAGGCGATCGCCTGGCTTCATGCGAACGGCCGGATCGAGAGCCAGCAAACGGACGGGGTGGAGACGGTATTCGAGGTAAGGCTGTCGGAAGCCGACTGGGCGCGGCTGCAGAGCCGGCAGCGGGCCTAGCTCCCCGGCGGCTAGACCAGCCCCTTCGCCCTCTGCCAAAGCGCCTCGAGCGCGTCGATATCCATATCCTTCAACGGCTTGTCGGCGATCTCTTCGACCTTGCGGAAGCGTTGCTCGAAGCGCGTCGAGGCCCCGCGGAGCGCCGTCTCCGGGTCGATGTCGAGGTGGCGCGCAT
>DASVUW010000112.1:0-9464 GCA_036386845.1 Allosphingosinicella sp.
GCCGGGTCTTCCGCCTTGTCGAGAAGGTCGGTGAAGTTGGCGGCGACGATGTCGCGGGTTCGGGAGAAAATACCCATTCAATCACTCCTTACGCATTGGCCAGACGCACTGGATTGAGGCGGCGGCCCGGGAAGGCAAGGGGGCGAACCCTCCCGCGCCGCCGCCCGCGGGTCAGACCTGAGCCTGCCCCGAAACCGAAACCGCGACAAGGCTGATCGGAGCCGTCTCGAGGGCCCGGGCCGGCTCCACCGCCGCGCCCACCGCCGTCACGGTCAGGACCATCGCTCCGACCGTCGCCAGCACCGTCTGCCCCAGCTTGCTCAAGTCGACCATCTCGTCTTCCTCCCTGAAATCCGTTCCGCCTTTCCGGCGTTACGCAACAGACAATACAAGTGGCGTGCCAATCGCGGAAAGTGGCGAAAAACTGCGGTTCCTCCACTTTAGACCACCTTCCGTCACATCTTTTTCTTGCCAAAGCATGGGAATCCGTCCCAACCTTTGGTCATGGATCGCAACACGCAATTGGTCGGCCAGTCCTCCTCCTTCCTCGACGCCGTCGAGCGGGCGAGCCGCGCCGCGCCGCTCGACCGGCCGGTCCTGGTGATCGGAGAGCGCGGCACCGGCAAGGAGCTGATCGCCGAGCGCCTCCACCATCTCTCGTCCCGCTGGGACGGTCCCCTGGTCGCGATGAACTGCGCCGCTCTGCCCGAGACCCTGATCGAGGCGGAGCTGTTCGGCCACGAGGCCGGCGCCTTCACCGGCGCCACCAAGGCGCGCCAGGGCCGGTTCGAGGAGGCCCATGGCGGAACCCTGTTCCTCGACGAGCTCGCGACCCTGTCCCAGGCCGCCCAGGAGCGGCTCCTGAGGGTCGTCGAATATGGCGAGGTGACCCGGATCGGCGCCTCCCGACCCGTCAATGTCGACGTCCGCATCGTCGCCGCGACCAACGAGGACCTGCCTCGCCTCGCCGAGCGCAACCGATTCCGGGCCGACCTTCTCGACCGGCTGTCGTTCGAGGTCGTCACGCTCCCGCCCCTCCGCCACCGAAGCAGCGACATCCCGGTCCTCACCGACCATTTCGCGCGCCGCATGGCGCTCGAGCTCGAATGGCCGAGCTGGCCGGGCTTCAGCAACGGCGCGATGGACAAGCTCCTCAACTACACCTGGCCGGGCAACGTGCGCGAGCTGAGGAACGTCGTCGAGCGCGCCGTCTACCGCTGGGAGGATCACGAGCGGCCGATCGACCGGATCCAGTTCGATCCGTTCGAATCCCCCTGGCGACCGCAGTCGAGGGACCAGTCCGCGACCGTCGAGATCCTGCCGCCGCAGGCGCCCGCTCCGGGCATGCCGCCGGTCAATGCGTGGGACCCGGAAAGCTGCGCCGACTTCCGGCTCGCCATCGCGGAATATGAGAAGGCGATCCTCGCTGCAGCGCTCGAGAAATGCCGGTGGAACCAGCGCGCGGCCGCTGCGGCGCTAAGCCTCAGCTACGACCAGCTCCGCCACGCCATGAAGCGCCACCAGCTCCAGGGCGCCTGACGGCCGCGCGGCCACGCGGAGCGACGAAGACGCGAGCGTGGAATGGTATGCCGGCCGCAATTCTGCTATCGTCCTTCCATTCTGAAAGGGAGGACTCGCCATGCGCAGTAATATCCTCTTCGCCGCAGCGGCCCTGCTGGTCGCGACTCCCGCCATCGGCGCCGTCAGCGTCATCGGTAATACCGCCGCCCGAAGCTGCTACCTTGCCGCGGAATCGCGCAGCGCGCCGTCCCTCGGCGCGATCCAGTTCTGCGATGAGGCCCTCCACCGGGAGGGGTTGACCGACAACGAGCTGGTGGCGACCTACGTCAACCGCGGAATTCTCAAGGCCCGGCTCGGCAATCTCGACGCCGCCGTCTCCGATTACGATGCCGCGCTGAGCCGCGATCCCGACGAGCCCGAAGCCTATCTCAACAAGGGCTTCGCGCTCCTCCGTCTTTCGGACTCCGGAGAGGAGGCCAAGCCCTTCTTCGACTCCGCGCTCGCCAAGAAGACTCGCAGGCCCGAGCTCGCTTATTACGGCCGGGCCGTCGCCCACGAGCTGTCCGGCGAGGTCGGCGCGGCCTATCGGGACTATCGGCAGGCGAGCCGGCTCGACCCCAAATGGCGTCAGCCCAAGGAAGATCTGGCAAGGTTCAGGGTGAATTGAAGATTTGTCCTCCCTGCCGCGAAGCGGTGGGGAGGGGGACCACCCGAAGGGTGGTTGAGGGGTAGCAGACGAGGCCCTGCCAATTACCCCTCCACCAGGCTTCGCCTCGTCCCCCTCCCCATCTCCGATGGGGAGGACATTCAGCTCTTCAGCCTGTACCCCGTCTTGAAGATCCAGGCGACGACCGCGAGGCAGACGAGCAGGAAGCCGAGCGTCGCCCCGAGGCTGATCCCGACCGGCACGTCGCCGACGCCGTAGAAGCTCCAGCGGAAGCCGCTGATCAGATAGACGATCGGGTTGAAGAGGGTCGCCGTCCGCCACGGCTCGGGCAGCATGTCGACCGAATAGAAGGCGCCGCCGAGGAAGGTGAGGGGCGTCACGATCAGCATCGGGACGAACTGGATCTGCTCGAAATTCTTGCCCCAAACGCCGATGATGAACCCGAACAGGCTGAACGTGGTCGCGATTAGGACGAGGAAGCCGATCATCCACACCGGATGAAGGATCCTGATCGGAACGAAGAAGGCGGCGGTGGCGAGGATGATCAGCCCGAGCACCACCGACTTGGTCGCGGCGGCCCCGACATAGCCCAGCACGATCTCGAGCGGCGAGATCGGCGCCGACAATATCTCATAGATGGTGCCGGTGAACTTGGGGAAGAAGATCCCGAAGGACGCGTTGAAGATGCTCTGCGTGAACAGCGAAAGCATGATCAGCCCGGGCACGATGAAGGCCCCGTAGGGCACGTCCTGGACCTCCGTCATCCGCGAGCCGATCGCCGCTCCGAAGACGACGAAGTAGAGCGAGGTGGTGATGACCGGAGTGACCAGGCTCTGCCACAGGGTGCGAAGCGCCCGCGCCATCTCGAAGCGGTAGATCGCCCAGACGCCGTGGCCGTTGAAGCCGCTCATGGGCGCGGCTCGTGGACGAGGCTCACGAAGATGTCCTCCAGCGAGCTTTGCCTCGTGTTCAGGTCCTTGAAGGCGATCCCGATGTCGCGCATCCGGCCCAGCAGGGAAGGTATGCCGGTCCGTTCGGCGGTGCCGTCGAAGACGTAGAGCAGTTCGTTGCCCTCGTCGCGAAGCTCCAGATCCCATTCGGCGAGCTCGGCCGGCACCGCTCCGAGCGGCTCGGCGAGCTGGAGGGTCAGCTCCTTCTTGCCGAGCTTCTTCATCAGTTCGGCCTTGCCCTCGACCAGGATGAGCTCGCCGCGCGAGATGACCCCGACCCGGTCGGCCATCTCCTCG
This sequence comes from Allosphingosinicella sp., assembly GCA_036386845.1. Taxonomy (GTDB): domain Bacteria; phylum Pseudomonadota; class Alphaproteobacteria; order Sphingomonadales; family Sphingomonadaceae; genus Allosphingosinicella. The sequence goes on from DASVUW010000112.1 coordinate 3,436, forward strand.
GCTTCCTCGATATAATGGGTGGTGAGGATGATGGTCACTCCCGTGTCGCGAAGGCGCCTGACCAGCGCCCACATGTCTCGCCTCAGCTCGACGTCGACTCCCGCGGTAGGCTCGTCCAGGAAAAGGATGTCGGGCTCGTGGCTCAGCGCCTTGGCGATCATCACCCGCCGCTTCATCCCGCCGGACAGCTCCATGATCTTCGACTTGCGCTTGTCCCACAGCGACAGGTCCTTGAGCACCTTCTCGATATGCGCCGGATTCGGCGGCTTCCCGAACAGCCCGCGGCTGAAGCTGACGGTGGAGAGGACGCTCTCGAAGGCGTCGGTGTGGAGCTCCTGCGGCACCAGGCCGATCTTCGTGCGCGCGCCGCGATAGTCGCGGACGATGTCGTGCCCGTCGACCTCGACCGAGCCCTCGCTCGCAGTGACGATTCCGCACACGATGCTGATCATCGTCGTCTTGCCCGCCCCGTTGGGCCCGAGCAGCGCGAATATCTCGCCTTTGGCGATATCCAGGCTGACGCCCTTCAGCGCCTCGTGCCCGCCGGCATAGCGCTTCGACAGGTTCCGGATCGAGACGACGGGCGCGCTCATTGGACGGGCGGCACCGGCGGCTCGTCCTTGCCGGGTTCCAGCTGCATTCCGTGCTTCATCAGCATCGGCACGTTGGCGATCGCGAACAGGAAGGTGGCGGGCAGGAAGCCCCACAATTTGAAGCCGATCCAGAAGCTCGTGCTGCTGTTGCGCCAGACCGCTTCGTTGACCGCCGCCATCACCAGGAAGAAGACCGCCCAGTTGCGGGTGAGCAGTTTCCAGCCCTCTTCCGAAAGGCCCGGATAAGCGGCGCCGAGCACCATCTTGAGCAGGTTGCGGCCGGTCGCCAGGCCGAAGGCGAGAAGGCTCGCGATCAGCACGTAATAGACGGTCGGCTTCATCTTGATGAAGGTGTCGTTGTGGAGCCAGATCGTGATCCCGCCCAGGATCACCACCATGATCCCCGAGAACCAGAGCATCGGCGAGATGTGGCGGTAGCGAAGGTAGGAGATCATCATGGCGACGATCATCGCCGCCATGAAGGCGCCGGTCGCGTAGAAGATCTTCAGCATGTCGGGGACCGGCGCGAAGAAGTTCACGAGGAAGAAGACGAGCAAGGGCCCGAGGTCGATCGCCAGCCGGCCGCCGACCGAGGGTTCTCTCTTTTCCGATTCCGCCGTCACGCTCATTCTCTTCCCAGTCCGGCGATCGCCCGCGCGGTCTCGCGCGCGTCGAACGGCCTCAGGTCATCGATCCCCTCGCCTATGCCGATGGCGTGGATCGGAAGCCCGAACCGCTCCGCCGCCGCGACCAGTACGCCGCCGCGCGCCGTCCCGTCGAGCTTGGTCATGACGAGTCCGGTCACCCCCGCGACTTCCCTGAACACCTCAATCTGGCTCAGCGCGTTCTGACCGGTCGTCGCGTCGAGCACCAGCACGACGTTGTGCGGGGCTTCCGGGTTGAGCCGCCCGAGCACCCGCCGGATCTTGGCGAGCTCGTCCATCAGCACCTTCTTGTTCTGGAGCCGGCCCGCGGTGTCGACGATGAGGGTGTCGATACCCTCGGCCGTCCCCTTTTTGACCCCGTCGAAGACGATCGCCGAGCTGTCGCCGCCTTCGGGCCCCGAGATGACCGGAACGCCGATCCGGTCGGCCCAGATCTTCAGCTGCTCGATCGCCGCCGCCCGGAAGGTGTCGCCGGCCGCGAACAGAACCCCGTAATCCTGCTCGAGCAGGAGATGGCCCAGCTTTGCGATGGTCGTCGTCTTGCCGGAGCCGTTGACCCCCACGACCAGGATCACCTGGGGCCTTGGAAAGGCGTCGATCTGGAGCGGAACCGCCACCGGCGCGAGGATCTTCTCCACCTCCTCGGCCATGATCTCGCGCACCGCATATTCGGAGAGGCCACGCTCGAAACGCTCACCGGCAAGACGCGAACGGATCTTCGCCGCCGTGGCGGGGCCGAGGTCGGACGCGATCAGCGCCTCCTCGATCTCGTCCAGAGTCTGCTCGTCGAGCGCCGCCTTGGTGAACAGGCCGGTGAGGTTGTCGCCGAGCCGCTCCGAAGTCTTCCGGAAGCCGGACTGAAGCCGGTCGAGCCAGGTCGCCTCGCTCATTCGGGGACTCCGACGAGGGTGCCGTCTTGGGCGTGGGTGACGAGGACCGCGACAATCTCCCCGTCATTCCCGCGAAAGCGGGAATCCCGCTTCTTGTCCTTCAACGCTGGTCCAGGGAAAGAAGCGGGACCCCCGCTTTCGCGGGGGTGACGGCTCGCTATTTCCCTTTCCCTCAGCCGGATCGGCGCGAAATTCTCCGCGTGGCCGAGCCCGCCTTTCTCCATCAGCACGCGTTGCCGGGTGCCCACCATCCCCTCCAGCCACTCGGCCCTGCGCCGCGCGCAAGCCTCCCTCAGCCGACGCGCCCGTTCCTTCACGACCGGCGCCGCAACGAGCGGCATCCGCGCCGCCGGAGTCCCGCGCTTCGGCGAGAAGGGGAAAACATGCCCCATGACGATGTCGCAATCCTTGACGAGCCTGACGCTGTTCTGGTGCATCTCGTCGGTCTCGGTGGGGAAGCCGGCGATAAGGTCGGCGCCGATCGCCAGGTCCGGCCGCCTCGCCTTCAGCCTCGCCACCGTCGCCACCGCCTCGGCCCGGCTGTGGCGACGCTTCATCCGCTTCAGGATCATGTCGTCGCCGGCCTGGAAGCTCATGTGGAGGTGAGGCATGAAGCGCGGCTCGCCCGCGATGATCTCCTCGAGCCGGCCGTCGATCTCGATACAGTCCAGCGAGGAGAGGCGCAGCCGGGGAAGCTCCGGGACGTGACGAAGGATCCGCTCGACGAGCAGGCCGAGGTTGGGCGCGCCCGGCAGATCGGGTCCGTAGCTGGTGACGTCCACTCCGGTCAGGACGATCTCGCGAAAGCCCTGGCCGACGAGCGTCCTGACCTGCTCCACCACAAGCCCCGCCGGGACGCTCTGGCTGTTCCCGCGGCCGAAGGGGATGATGCAGAAGGTGCAGCGATGGTCGCACCCGTTCTGGACCTCGACGAAGGCGCGCGAGCGTTCGGCGAAGCCGGGAAGGAGGTGAGGGGCCGTCTCGCGGACGGCGAAAATGTCGGAGACGGAAACCGTCGCCCCAGCGAAGGCTGGGGCCCCAGTGGGATTAGCCGCCGAGCCCTTCACCCCCTGGGACCCCAGCCTTCGCTGGGGTGACGTGAATGACGATGGGTCGAGCTTCTCCCTGTTCCCCAACACCCGGTCCACCTCGGGCATGGCCGCGAACGTCTCCGGCTCGACTTGCGCGGCGCATCCCGTCACCACCACCCGAGCCTCGGGCCGGGCCCGCTTCGCCCGCCGGATCGCCTGGCGGGTCTGCCGAACCGCCTCGTTGGTGACGGCGCAGCTGTTGACGACGACGAGGTCGTCCTCGCCGCCAGCGAGAAGCCGGATCGCCGCGCTCTCCGCGGCGTTGAGCCGGCAGCCCAGCGTGATAATTTCCGGGCCGCTCAAAGCGTCACCTCGCCTTCGAAGACCAGAGTCGCCGGCCCGCTCATCGCGATCGTGCTTCCCCGCCCCCACGCGATGTTCAGGGCGCCGCCCGGCAGCCGGACTTCGATGGGGCTCGAGGCGAGGCCCCGGTCGATCGCCGCGACCGCGGTCGCGCAGGCGCCCGTTCCGCACGCCCGGGTGAGGCCGGCGCCGCGCTCCCAGACCCGAAGCCGGATGGCGCCGCCGTCGATCGAGGCGATGTTGACGTTGATCCGTTCGGGAAAGAGCGGGTCCTTCTCGATCAAAGGCCCGAGCCGCTCCAGCTCCACCGCATCGCAATCCTCGATGAAGAAGACGACGTGCGGGTTGCCGACATTGACGGCGAACGGCTCGCGCAGGTCCTCCCACCCCACCGGCATCGCCGCGGGGTCCATCGGGTAGGCCAGCGGAATCTCGTCCCATCCAAAGCGCGGCTCGCCCATGTCCACCGTCGCCTCGGAGCCGCTCGCGGACGCGGCCAGGAGGCCGCCCGCCGTCTCGATCCAGCCGGCGCCGCCGAGCAGCAGGGCGACGCAGCGCGCCGCATTGCCGCAGGATTCGACCTCGCCGCCGTCCGAATTCCAGATCCGCATCCGGACGTCGGCCTGGTCGGACCGCTCGAGGACGATCAGCTGGTCGCAGCCTATCCCGGTCCGCCGGTCGGCAATCGCCCGGGCCCGCGCCTCCGTCATCTCCACCGGGGCCTCGCGCCCGTCGAAGATGACGAAGTCGTTGCCCAGCCCATGCATCTTCCGGAACCGCCGCTTCATTGCGCGGAGCATCTAGGGAGGGGAGGGGGCCAAGTCCACCTTCCAGCCGTTGCCGAGCGGCTCCGCCGACGCCATAAGCGCCGCGGTCACCAGCAGGATTCCCCGATGAAACAGAGCCTTGCCCTTCTTCTTGCCGCCGTCGCCATTCCTGCCTCCGCCGCGGAGGACGTCAGCCGCACCCAGATCAACCGCCTGATGGACGAGGGCTTCAACCGAAGCCAGGTCATGGAGACCGCGCATCACCTGACCGACCGGATCGGCGGCCGGCTGACCAACTCGCCGCAGATGCGCGAGGCGGAGCGTTGGACTCAGCAGCGCCTCCGCGAGTTCGGCCTGTCCAACGTCCGCTCCGAGCCGTTCGAGTTCGGGCGCGGCTGGTCGATCGTCTCGGCCAGCGCCCGGATGACCGCGCCGCGGGTGAAGACGCTGGTCGCGATACCCGTCGCCTGGACCCCGGCCACCAGCGGCACGATCAGCGCCGGGATTGCCGTGGCGCCGATGCGGGAAAGCGACGATTTCGAGAAATACAGGGGAAAGCTCCGCGGCCGGATCGTCCTCGTCACCCACCCCGGCACCGGGTCCGAGCCGATGGAGCCGCCTTTCAAGCGGCTCGGGGACGACGAGCTGAAGAAGCTCGACACCTATCAGATGCCCAATTACTCGCCGCTCCAGATCGAGAAGTCGCTTCGCGACGCCGATTTCGCTGAGAAGCGCGACGCCTTCCTCAAGGCCGAGGGCGCTCTTGCATTCGTCCAGATGTCGAGGCGCGACGGTGCGCTTCTCCACGGCCAGGGCTCGGGGTACAGGGTCGGCCGGACCCCGGCCCTTCCCGGCTTCGAGATAGCGGCCGAGGATTATCGCCGCCTCGCCCGCCTGGCCCTCACCGATGCGGCGCCCACGCTCGAGCTGGCCAGCGACGTCCGCTTCCACGACGAGGACGTCAACGCCTACAACATCCTCGCCGACCTTCCGGGCACCGATCCCAAGGCCGGCTACGTCATGGCCGGCGCCCATCTCGACAGCTGGGCGGCGGGGGACGGCGCCGCCGACAATGCGGCCGGAAGTGCCGTGGTCATGGAGGCCGCCCGGATCCTCGCCCGCCTCGGAGTGAGGCCGAAGCGCACCATCCGCTTCGCGCTATGGGCCGGAGAGGAGCAGGGCCTGCTGGGCTCGCTCGCTTATGTCGAGCGCCATATCGGGACCAAGCCCCCGCCCGAGGAGAAATACCGGCACCTGCGTTCCGGCCAGACCTGGCGCAACCGCTGGCCGCTTACCCTGAAGCCCGGCCATCGCGACATGATCGCCTATTTCAACCTCGACAACGGCTCGGGGAAGATCCGGGGAATCCAGACCGAAGGCAATGTCGCGGCCGCGCCCATCTTCATGGAGTGGCTCGCGCCCTTCGCCGGCCTCGGCGCGAACACCGTCGCCGTCCGCCCGACCGGAAGCACCGACCATGTCTATTTCCAGGCGGTCGGCCTTCCGGGCTACCAGTTCATCCAGGACCCGCTCGATTATTCGAGCCGGCTCCACCACACCAATGTCGACACCTACGATCACCTCAAGGGCGACGATCTCCGCCAGGCCTCGGTGATCATGGCGGCCTTCCTTCTCAACGCCGCCAACCGCGCCGAGCCTTTGCCCCGCATGCCGGTCCCCTCCCAGCCGCGCCCAACCGACCCGTTCGAATATCCCGAGG
>DASVUW010000113.1:0-4608 GCA_036386845.1 Allosphingosinicella sp.
CTCGGCCGCGTAGACGAAGTTGAAGTTCAGGCAGAATTGCGGGACCCCGAACAGGGCGGCGAGCACGTGGCCGCGCCGGCCGATCCTCAGGGTCGCGCCGCTCGCCGCGGCCCAGGCGAACATGGCCGCGGCCGCGACGACGAAGCGGTAGGTCACCGACCAGGCCGCCGGGACCGTCCCGAGCTGGTCCTTGATGACGATCCAGGTAGAGCTCCAGATCAGGGTGACGAGGAGGAAGGGGACGAGGATGCGCGGCTGGAGCATGCTCGGGGCGGGGCTCGTCGCCCCAGCGGAGGCTGGAGCCCCGGGGGGTGAAGAGCTCGGCGCCTTACTCTCGCTGGGGTCCCAGCCTTCGCTGGGACGACGTGACTCGCTCACAGCGCCCGGATCGCCGCGGCGAGCGCGTCGACATGCGCCGGATCGCTGTCCCACGCCGTCACCAAGCGGGCCTCGCCCGGGCCCCAGTCGTAAAAATCGAAGCCCTGGTCTCGGAGCTTCTGCGCCTCTTCCGGCCTGACCTTGAGGAAGATCTCGTTCGCCTCGACCGGGAGAACGAGCCGGCCCGGCCCGGCCGCGTCCGCGAGGCGCGCGGCGGCGTCGTTCGCGGCCGCCGCGTTGCGGAGCCACACCCCGCCTTCGATCATCGCGAGGAGCTGGGCCGCCAGATAGCGCCCCTTCGACAGCAGGTGGCCGGCGCGCTTGCGGCGATAGAGGGTCGCCTGGCGATGGCGGTCGCCGAAGAAGATCAGGGCTTCCGCCGAAATGCCGCCATTCTTGACGAAGCCGAAGCTGAGCGCGTCGACCCCCGCCCGCCAGGTCAGGTCCGCCGGTGAGGCGCCGGTGCTGACCACGGCGTTGGCGAAGCGCGCGCCGTCGACATGGAAGCCGAGACCCCGCGCCCGCGCCAGCTCGCCAAGCGCAGCGGTCTCCCCGGCGTTGTAGACCAGGCCATATTCGGTGGCGTTGGTGATCGAGAGCGCGGCGGGCTGAGTCTGATGGACGTCGTCCCGAACGGTCGCCAGCAGGGCGGCCACGGACTCAGGAGACAGCTTCGCGCCCTCGCCCTCGCCGAGCAGCAGCTTGGCCCCGTGCGTATAGAATTCCGGAGCCCCGCACTCGTCGTTCTGGATATGCGCGTCGCGGTGGCAGACGATGCTTCCGTAAGGCGGGCAGAGCGCGGCGAGGGCCAGGGCGTTGGCCGCCGTCCCGGTCGCCACCCAGAGCGAAGTCACTCTCGTCTCGAACAATTCCGAAAAGGCGTCGTCGAGCCGGGCGCTCAGGGAGTCGCCGTCATAGGCGGTATCGAGCCGGTTGGCGGCGGCGATCGCGGCCAGCGCCTCGGGGCAGGCCGCGGCCGCATTGTCTGAGAAAAATCGCATGGCGGGGCAATAGGGTCAGCAACCAATGCTGACAACGGCGGCGCGGAAATTGGACCCTTATCCGTCATTGCGAGCGAAGCGAAGCAATCCAGTGCGGGCTCCTAGGCCCGCTGGATTGCTTCGTCGCTTCGCTCCTCGCAATGACGGCTGAGGCGGGAACCCGCCGGCACCGAAAATGGTCCCCGCGTTTACTACAATTTAGGTGCCTCGGGCCTATTGCCCTGCGTCGAGAGCCAATGAGGAACCGAGGGCATGGGCGCAGAATATTTTGTTGACGGACCGGTCGCGGGCAAGCGCCAGGCCAAGCGGGCCCGGGTCCTGCTCGCCGCGAAGCTTCAGACCGCGAACGGCGAGATCGACGCCCGGCTGCGCGATCTGTCGCGCAAGGGCGCCCTGGTCGAGTGCCAGTCGGTGCCGCCGGTCGGAACCGAGCTGATGTTCAATCGCGGCTCGACCAGCATCCCGGCGAGGGTCGCCTGGGCGGGCCGGGACCGGGTCGGTCTCGAATTCGCCTACATGATCGACGAGCATGAAGTGCTGGTCCAATTGAAGCGCACCTCGGGCGACCAGAACCAGCCCCGATTCCGCCGCCCCCGGCTGTTCGGCGAGTCGATGAGCCATCAGGAGAAGCAGCTGGCGCGCCTCTGGGGCGCGTCGGTGGGCATCGCCATTCCGGGGGAGTGAGGCCTCGAGATGAACTTCACCGCCGAGCTTTCGACCGATCCGGACTGCGAGGGCCGGCGCGCCACGCGTGCCGGAGTCGTGCTCGGCGCGGGCCTTCGCCAGCGCGGCGCCCATGCCGTCACAGTCCAGGTGCTCGACCTCTCGATCACCGGCTTCAAGGCCGCCACCCACCTCGAGCTGATGGACGGAAGCGACATCTGGCTTAAGCTGCCCGGCCTCGAATCGCTCCATGCCCGGGTCGTCTGGATGAAGGGCCACCTGCTCGGCTGCGAATTCGTCCGCCCGCTCCACCCGGCGGTGCTCGACATGATCGTCCGCAACGCGCCGCGCTGAGCGAGGGGGTACCCGTCATCCCGGTGAAAGCCGGGATCCCAGGTCGAGAAGTCTCGGCGGGTCTCCCCGAGGTCCCGGCTTTCGCCGGGATGACGAGTGGTGCTGCCGGTGAGGATTGAACTCACGACCTCAGCCTTACCAAGGATGCGCTCTACCACTGAGCTACGGCAGCATCTCGCCAGTGGGGCTTCCCAGCAAAGTCTTACTTTGGTGGGGACCCTCGGGAGACGCGGCGCTATGGCCGGGGCGGCCCTCTCATGTCAAGGTAAGTCATGGCGAAGCTCGACGAGGAACGGGAGAAACGGCTGGCCGAGGCGCTTCGGGAGAATCTGAGGCGCCGGAAGGCGCAGTCGCGGGGGGAGGACCCTCGTCATCCCGGCGAAAGCCGGGACCTCGGATCGGAAAGTCGCAGCGGGTCTCCCCGAGATCCCGGCTTTCGCCGGGATGACGATTAAAGGGGCGCGCAGCCCGCCTCCAGCCACGCCTTCGCTTCGCCATCCAGCTGCGGCCCGACCACCTCGAGCACCCTGGCGTGATAGGCGTTCAGCCAGTCGCGCTCTTCGGGTGAGAGCATCCCGACCTCGACCAGGGTCCGGTCGATCGGAGCGAAGGTGAGGGTTTCGAAGCCGAGCATCCTCTTTTCCGCGCCTTCGATCTCGCGCGGCTCGACCAGCACCAGATTCTCGACCCGGATGCCGTACTCGCCGGCCTTGTAATAGCCGGGCTCGTTGGAAAGGAACATTCCGGCCCTGAGCGGCTCGTCGCCTCCGGCCTGGCCGGAGCCGGTGGGCGAGATTCGCTGCGGCCCCTCGTGGACGGCGAGATAGGCGCCGACCCCGTGTCCGGTGCCGTGGGCGTAATCGAGCCCGGCCTGCCAGAGGAACTGGCGGGCGAAGCTGTCGAGCTGTCCTCCGCGGGTCCCCTCGGGGAAGACCGCCCGGGCGATCGCGATATGGCCCTTGAGGACCCGGGTGAAGCGGTCGCGCATCTCCGCCGTGGGCTCGCCGATCGCGACGGTCCGGGTGACGTCGGTGGTTCCGTCCGGATACTGGCCGCCCGAATCGACGAGGTAGAGCGAGTTCATCTCGAGCTTGCGGTTGGTCTCCTCGCTCACCCGGTAGTGGACGATGGCGCCGTTGGGGCCCGCGCCGGAAATGGTGTCGAAGCTGGTGTCGCGAAGGTCGCCGCAGGCCTGGCGGAACTGCTGGAGCCTGTCGACCGCGGTCAGCTCGTCGACGCCGCCTTTCGGAGCCTCGATCGAAAGCCAGTGGAGGAACCGGCTCAAGGCCGCCCCGTCCCGCGCCTGGGCGGCCCGATGGCCCTCGATCTCGGCCTGGTTCTTGATCGCCTTGGGAAGAACAGCCGGGTCGCGCTTCTGCACCACCCGGGCGCCCGCTTTCTCGAGCGCTTCGAAGATGGCGTGGACCGCGCGCTCGGGATCCGCCACCACGGTCTTGCCGGCAAGCGAGCGCAGATGCGGCTCGAAGGCGTGGCGCTCGTGGACTCGAACGCCGTTGCCGAGATGCTGGCGGACGTCGTCGCCGATCTTCTCCGAGGCGACGAAGAGGTCGGCGGTGCCGTCGGCGTTCACCAGAGCGAAGGAGAGGGCGACGGGGGTGTGCTCGACGTCCTCGCCGCGGACGTTGAAGGTCCAGGCGATCGAATCGAGCGCGGAAAGCACCGCGGCGTCCGCTTTCTGCTCGTGAAGCCAGTCCGCCATCTCCTGGCGCTTGGCGGCCGAGGACTTGCCGGTGAAATCGTCGGGGTGGACGGCGAGGCGGGCCTTCGAGGGTTCCGGCTTGTCGGCCCACACCGCGTCGATCGGGTTGCGCTGCACCGGGACGAGCTCGGCGCCTTTCGCGGCCAATGCCTGCGTCGCGCGGGCCACCCAGTCCTTGGTGTGGAGCCACGGATCGTAGCCGATCCGGCCGCCGTCCGGAGCGTGGGCCTCGAGCCAGTCGGCGACGCTGGTCTCCGGCACGGATTGGTAGCTCCAGTGCCTTCCGTCGACCTGGTCGCGGACCTGGAGCGTGTAGCGCCCGTCGGTGAAGATGGCCGCCTCTTGCGGAAGCACCGCGGCCGAGCCGGCCGAGCCCTGGAAGCCGGTCAGCCAGGCGAGGCGCTGAGCATAACTTCCGACATATTCGCTCATATGCTCGTCGGTGAGCGGAACGACGAACCCGTCCAGCCGGTCGGCCTTGAGCTGTTCGCG
>DASVUW010000114.1:0-11309 GCA_036386845.1 Allosphingosinicella sp.
CTCGTCGCCGAGACCAACTTCACGGCGATGATCGCCGATGCTCCGGCGTAACCGTCCGCCCGGCCGCGACGCGGTGGGGAGGGGGCCCATGCGAAGCATGGGGGAGGGGTACAGCGCGCGAACCTCCTATGCCTCGCCGGCTACCCCTCCACCATGCTTCGCATGGTCCCCCTCCCCACCGCTTCGCGGCAGGGAGGACGGTTACGCCGGAGCATCGGCGATCATCGCCGTGAAGTTGGTCTCGGCGACGAGCTTTCCGTCGACCAGGACCTTGCCGGCGAACTTGCAGACGTTCCCGCGGTCGTGGACCAGCTCGACCTCGATCCTGAGAAGCACTCCGGGCTCCACCGGTTGGCGGAACTTGGCGCTGTCGATCGCCATGAAATAGACCAGCTTGCCGGTGCCGGCGAGGTCCAGCGATTCGACCGCGAGCACACCGGAGGCCTGCGCCATCGCTTCGACCAGCAGGACTCCCGGCATGATCGGCCGGCCCGGGAAATGACCCTGGAAGAAGGGCTCGTTGATGGTCACCGCCTTGATGGCGACGATCCGCTTCTTGCGCACCAGCTCCTCGACCCGGTCGATGAGCAGGAACGGGTAGCGGTGCGGCAAAGCCGCCATCACCCGCCGGATATCGAGCGGGCCGATGGCGGCTTCTGCCGTTTCGGAGCTCACCGGCCCTGGGGCTGCGGCTGAGCCGGCTGCTGCGCCTGCGGCAGCGGAGTGACGCTGACCGACGGCAGGGCCGCATTGAGCGCGGTCAGGACGTCGTTGGTGACGTCGAGCGCCCCGGCACGCGCCAGCGTCGCGTTGGTGTCGAGCGCGACATTGGCGCCGCGGGCCGTCATCACCTGGGTGATGACCGGATTGAGCCGGACGTTGATCTGCCGCAGCACGTTCTGCTGGGTGGACTGGATGTTCTGCTCGAGCCGGGCGACCTCCTGCTGGGCCGTCGTCTGCTTCTGCTGGAACTGCTGCATACGGGTGTTGAGCGCAGTCTCGGCGGCGGCCCGGGCGGCGCCGGTCTGGTTGCGAAGCGCGGCGCCGGCCTGCTCGATCGACTGAGCTTCGGTCTGGAGCGGCTGGCCGAGCTGGGTGGCGCGGGTGCGGGCCGACGCGACCATGCCCTGGAGCTGGGTCTGGGCGGCCCTGCAGGCGGTGCATTCGCGATAGACGCGGTCGGTATCCACGACGACGATGACGGCGGCAGGGGCGCGCTGAGCCAGAGCGACGCCCGGCATAGCGAGCGAAAGGGCGGCGATGGCCGCTCCGAAAGCGAGTTTGTTCATCAGAATGCGGTTCCTACGTTGAAAGTGATCAGCTTGGTGTCATCCCCGTCAGCCTTTAAGAGCGCCCTGGCTATATCGATCCTGAACGGGCCGAAGGGCGAGTTCCAGTTGACTCCGAAGCCGACCGAAAGTCGCGGCTTGGGGGTGTCGCCGAGGAATTTCTCGTCGAAGGCCGGGATGCCCGGGATCAGGGTGGTGCCCGCGGCGCAGGTGCCGCCCTCCGGGCGGGGAGTGGAGTTGCCGCCTGCGTCGAAGCAGCGGTCCTTGGTCAGCGGGTTGCCGGGGAGGATCGGGTTGGTCTGCGGATCCCTGAGGCCGAAAACGGCGCCGACATCCACGAACACGGAAGGCCGAAGCCCCATTTCACGGAAGCTGGCGCTCAGGGGAATTTCGAGCTCGGCCCGGCCGACATAATAAGCGCGTCCGCCGAGCGCGTCGTCGACGATCTGCTTGCGGTCGGTGACCGGGTTGCCGTCCGCGTCGAACGGGATTCGCTGAACCCGCGGGCCGATGCCCCGAATGTCGAAACCGCGGATCTGCGGCTCGCCGAGGAAGAAGCGGTCGACGAGCCGGACCGGATCCTGGTCGGGGCCCGGATCGTTCTCGAAGCTGTGGATATAGCCGCCCTCGCCCGTGAGCGAGAAGATAAGGCCGCCGCCGAGGGGCCAGAATTTGGCGGCGTTGAGCCGGGTGCGCAGATATTTGACGTCGCCGCCGAGTCCCGCGAAATCCTGGTTGATCGTGAAGCGGTGGCCGCGGGTCGCCCTGAGGCGGTTGTCGGTCGCATCGTAGAGCAGGGAATAGCCGACCGACGACGTGGTCCGCTTGCCGATCGCATCGCACAGATAACGGCCCACCCGGAGCGGGTCGCAGAAGGCCGGCAACGGTCCGGCGCCATCCGGATCGGTGAAGAAGGTCGACTGATCCAGAGTGACGTTGTCGAAGTTGAGGCCGTAGCGAAGGCCCAGCTGCATATATTCGGTGAGCGGCATTCCGCCCCGGATGCCGCCGCCGGTGCTGACCTGCTTGTACGTCGTGTTGCGGTTGTTGTTGACGAAGTTGAAGCTCGAATAGTCGCGGCGGAACAGGTCGAAGCCGAGCGCGAAGTTGCGATCGAACACATAAGGCTCGGTGAAGCCGAGCTCGACCGATTTCGAGTAGCTCGAATAGTTGACCGAGGCGCGCAGCGTCTGCGCCATGCCCCGGAAGTTGCGCTGCTCGATCGAGAGGTTGAGGAGAAAACGCTCGAGGCTCGAGAAGCCTGCCGAGAGCTGGAGCTGGCCGGTGGCCTTCTCCTCCAGCGCCGTCGAGAGGATGACCCGATCCGGGGCCGAGCCCTGGGTCTGCTCGATCTCCAGATTCTCCTGGAAGAAGCCGAGCGACTGAATCCGGTCGCGCGAACGCTTCACCCGGACGGAGTTGAACGGATCGCCTTCGGCGAGCCTGAACTCGCGGCGGATGACCTTGTCGCGGGTGAGCGTGTTGCCGTTGACGTCGATTCGCTCGACGTAGACTCGCGGCGTCTCGGCGACGTTGAACGTCACCGACATCGTCTTGGCGTCCTTGTCGCGGCTGTAATTGGGCTGCACGTCCGCGAAGGCGTAGCCGAACAGGCCCGCGCTCTCGTTGAGGGACGTGATCGTGTCCTCGACCAGCTTGGCGTTGTACCAGTCGCCCCCCTTCATCGGAAGCAGCCCGGTGAGGCCCTCGCCGCTGAAGTCGCGGATCGCGCTCTCGACCTTGACGTCGCCGAACTTGTAGCGCTCGCCTTCCTCGACCACGTAGGTGATGATGAAGTCGCGCCGGTCCGAGGTCAGCTCGGCGACCGCCGAGACCACGCGGAAATCCGCATAGCCGTTGGTCAGGTAGAACATCCGCAGCTTCTGCTGGTCGAAGGCCAGCCGGTCCGGATCGTAGACGTCGCCCGAGCCGAGGAAGCTGAGCAGGCCGGTGCGCTTGGTCACCATCTCGCCGCGCAGCTCGCCGTCGCTGAACCGCTCGTTGCCGAGGATGTTGATCTGCCGGATGCCGGATTTCGGCCCTTCGCTGATCTCGTAGACGACGTCGACCCGGTTCTGCTCGAGCTGGACGATCTTGGGCTCCACCGTGGCGGCGAAACGCCCCTGGCGGCGGTAGAGCTCGATGATCCGGGCGACGTCCGCGCGTGCCTTGGCGCGGCTGAAGATCTGCCTCGGCGCGAGCCGGATCTCGGGGGTTATCTTGTCGTCCTTGAGGCGCTTATTGCCTTCCAGAACGATGCGGTTGACGACCGGGCTCTCGCGCACCTCGATGCTGAGATTGCCCGCATTGTCGCGGATCTGGGCGTCGGCGAAGAGATCCGTGGCATAAAGGTCGCGAAGCGCCTCGTCGAGCCGCTCACGGTCATAGGGTTGGCCGACCCTGAGCTTGATGTAGGAGACGATCGTCTCCGGCTCGAGCCGCTGGTTGCCGCTCACGGCGATCGAGCGGACCACCGCCGCCTCCGGCTGGGGCGCCGGCGTAACGGGGGCAGGCTGAAGCGCCGACGCTCCCTGCGCGTAGGCCGGAAGCGAAATCCCGCCCAGCATGGTGCCCACGAGCAAGACAGAGCAAAGCCGCCGGCCGTTCGTAAATGAATTTTTGGGTGTCACGCGTCCCCGCCCTTAGACTGAACGGACGGCACGATCGGCCATCCTGTTTCCCTGTCGCCCCTGCCCTGCCCGATCCTGGTCAGTCGATCAACCCGCCAAGCTTCGACCACAGGCCAAAAGAGCCCAAATCGTTGAATGTGACGAGAATCATCAGAGCCAAAAGGGCAGCCAAGCCGGTCCTGAACGCCCATTCCTGTGCCTCCGGCCGCAAGGGTTTCCGGCGGACGGCCTCGATCCCGTAAAAGAACAGATGGCCCCCGTCGAGCATCGGGATTGGCAACAGGTTGATGAATCCCAGATTAATTGAAATGACCGCGACGAACCACAGGAAGGCCAGCAGCCCCATGCTCGCCTGCTCCCCGGAGAATTTGGCGATCTTCAGCGGCCCGCCCATTTCCTTGACCGAACGGCTTCCGGTGATGATCTGGCCCAGCCCCTTGATCGTCGTCTCGACGACGACCCAGCATTGCTGGACGGCGGCGGCCACGGCCTTGAGGGGCGACGCCGGAGTGAGGATCCGCTCGGCGGCCCCGACCCCGAGCATGGTGCGGCGCTCCTCGTTTCCGAACCGGTCCTTCTCGACCACGACCTGCGGCGTGACGTCGAGCCGGACCCGTTCTCCCGCCCTGTCGACCTCGACCCTGAGCGGCCCGCCGACCTTGAGGGCGACGATCGGCATGATATCCTCGAAACGGTCGATGTCGTTGCCGTCGATGCGGACGATCCTGTCGCCGATCCGAAGGCCCGCGGCAGGGGCTGGCGAGGTCTTGGTGAACGCTCCGATCACC
The DNA here is from genome assembly GCA_036386845.1 of Allosphingosinicella sp. Taxonomy (GTDB): domain Bacteria; phylum Pseudomonadota; class Alphaproteobacteria; order Sphingomonadales; family Sphingomonadaceae; genus Allosphingosinicella. Next base: position 4,708 of record DASVUW010000114.1, read on the forward strand.
GGCGGGGTCTCGGGCACGCCGTAAGCGAAGTTGAAGCCCGTCAGGATCAGGATCGCGGCCAGGAAATTGGTCATCGGGCCCGCCAGCACGATGAGGAAGCGCTGCCAGACCGGCTTGGCCTGGAAGGTCTGCGCTCTTTCCTCGGCCGGGAGCGCCAGCCATTCGGGCGAGGGCTGGCCGGCAGCGTTCATGTCGCCGGCGAACTTGACGTAGCCGCCGAGCGGCAGCCAGGCGAGCTTCCAGCGAGTCCCCCGCTTGTCGGTCCAGCCGGCGACCTCGCGGCCGAAGCCGATCGAGAAGGCCTCCGCCTTGACCCCGAACCAGCGCCCGACGAAATAATGGCCGAGCTCATGGACGAAGATCAGCGGACCGATGACGAGCAGGAAGCTCAGGATGGTCCAGAAGATACCGGGACTGTCGGTCAACGCATCACCCTTTTCACGATCGCTTCGGCCGAAATGCGGGCTTCCCGGTCAATTTCAAGGACTTCGTCGACCGAACCAGGCGCCGCCGGCGCATAGCATCGCAGAGTCTCGGCGGCGATGGAAGCGATGTCGAGAAAGCCGATGCCGCCCGCCAGGAAGGCGCCGACGGCGATTTCGTTGGCGGCGTTGAGCACGGCCGGCCTGGCGCCGCCCTCGCGCAGCGCCTGCCGGGCAAGGCCGAGGGCCGGAAAGCGTTCCGAGTCGGGCTCCGAAAAAGCGAGCGTCCCGATCGTGACGAGGTCGAGCCGCTCGCACGGGGTTTCCATCCTCTCCGGCCAGGCCAAAGTATAGGCGATCGGGATCCGCATGTCGGGCGAACCGAGCTGGGCGAGGACAGAGCCGTCCACATATTCGACCAGGCTGTGGACGACCGATTGCGGATGGATGACGATGTCGAACGATTCTTCGGGAAGCGGGAACAGGTGGAAGGCCTCGATCAGCTCCAGGCCCTTGTTCATCAAGGTGGCGCAATCGACCGAGATCTTGGCGCCCATCGACCAATTGGGGTGGGCGATCGCCTCGCTCGGGGTGGCGGTGCGCATCTCCTCCAGGCTCCTGTCCCGGAAGGGGCCGCCGCTGGCGGTGAGGATGATCCTGCGCACCGCCTCCGGCCGGGCCCGGTCGAGGCACTGGAAGATGGCGTTGTGCTCGGAATCGACCGGGAGAAGGGCCGCTCCGCTGCCGGCGGCAGCCTCGATCATCAGGTGGCCGGCCGAAACCAGGGCTTCCTTGTTGGCCAGAGCGACGGTTCGTCCGCCCCGTATCGCCGCCATGGTGGGGCTCAGGCCGGCGGTCCCGACGATGGCGGCCATGGTCCAGTCGGCGCCCGCTCCCGCGGCTTCGAGGACGGCCTCGGCCCCCGCCGAGGCCTCGATCCCACTCCCGGCCAGGGCGGACCTGAGCGGGTCGAGCAAGGTCGGCTCGGCGATGACCGCCCGCCGCGCCTCCACGCTCCTGGCGGCCTTCGCGAGCCCTTCGACGTCGCGATGAGCGGTCACGGCCAGCACTTCGAAGCCGTCCCGGTTGCGCTCGATGAGGTCGAGCGTGGAGCGGCCGACGGAGCCCGTGGCCCCGAGGATGGTGACGCTTCGCCGCCGGGTCACGCCAGGCTTGCGATCAGGACGAGCAGGGTTGCGAGAATGACGGGCAGCAGCCCGTCCAGGCGGTCGAGCACTCCGCCGTGGCCCGGGAGGAGCGTCCCGCTGTCCTTCACTCCGAGCCGGCGCTTGACCCGGCTCTCGTAAAGGTCGCCGAGCTGGGCGAGGAGCGCCATCGGAGCGCCGAGCCAGAGGAAGTCGGGAAGCTCCGCGGAAATTCCGAACAGCCACGCGGCAATCGCGCCCACGGCGGCGGCCCCGGCCATCCCGCCGAGAAGCCCAGCCCAGGTCTTGTTGGGGCTGATTTTCGGCGCCAGCTTCGGACCGCCGATCGACCGGCCGGCGAAATAGGCGAAGATGTCGGTCGCCCAGGTTACCAGCATCAGCCAGAAGACGAGGGTGATGTCGGCCCAGGCGATGACCAGCAAGGCGAAGGACGGGATCCCGATATAGAGCATGCCCCAGCCCAGGCTGACCCGGCGGCTGGCGAGCAGCGCCACGAGCGCGGCTGCGGCGACCGCGGCGAAGCCGAGCCAGGCTTCCTCGAAGGTGGAGACCGCGACCGCCTCCACCCCTTCGATGACGTCGATCTCCCCGACCGGATAGAGATATTGGGCGGCCGCGAGCAGGACGATCACGAGGAGGCCCAGGGCGAAATAGCTCCATCCGCGCTTCAGCCGGTGCATGTCGCCCCATTCGAGGATCATCGCCGCCGCTGCGGCCGCGACGAGCAGCCGGAACAGCCAGCCGCCGATATAGATGGCGGTGCACGCGACCGCGATCATCACCACGCCCGCGGCGAAGCGGGTGAGGAGGTCCGACTGGGGCGCGGCTGGGGTCTGCTCGCTCATCGGCCGCCGAACCTGCGCTCTCGCCCCGCATAGTCGGCCAGCGCCGAGCGCACCGAGTCGCCGTCGAAATCGGGCCACAGGGTGTCGACGAACAGCAATTCCGCGTAAGCCGCCTGCCAGAGCAGGAAGTTGGAGAGCCGCTGCTCGCCCGACGTCCGGATGAGGAGGTCGAGCGGAGGAAGTCCGGCGGTGTCCAGCGAAGCCTCGATCATCGCCTCGTCGATCTCGTCCGGGCCGATCTCGCCCGACTTGGCCCGCTGCGCGAGCCTGCGCGCCGCCTGGACCAGCTCGGCTCGAGCGCCGTAGTTGAGCGCGATCGCGAGCGTCATCCGCTGATTGCCGGCGGTCCGAGTGACTGCATGGTCCACCAGCTTGGCAATGTCCGGCTGGAACGCGTTGTGATCGCCCAATATTTTCAGCCGAACGCCCTCGCGATGGAGGGCGTCCAGCTCACGCGTGATGTAGAAGCGCAGGAGCCCCATCAGGTCGTTGATCTCGTCCTCGGGCCGCCGCCAATTCTCGGAGGAGAAAGCGTAGAGGGTGAGGCATTCCACCCCCGCCTCGCCAGCGGCTCGAAGCACCTTGCGGGCCGCTTCCGCGCCCTGGCGATGCCCGGCGGCGCGCGGCAGGCCCCTCGCCTTCGCCCAGCGGCCGTTGCCGTCCATGATGATGGCGACGTGCCGGGGAACGCCCGGGCTGCCGCCGCCGGCGCTTTCCGGCGCCTGTCGGGCGGGTCGGACCGTCACTGGGTCAGGATTTCCTTCTCCTTGGCCGAAGCGACCCCGTCTATCTCCTTGATCGTCTCGTCGGTCAGCTTCTGCACTTCGGTCTCGCCCCGTTTGCGTTCATCCTCGCTGATCTCGTGCTTCTTCTCGTCCTGCTTCAGGGCGTCCATGCCGTCGCGGCGGACGTTGCGGACCGCGATCCGCGCCTTTTCGGCATATTGGCCGGCGAGCTTGGCGAGCTCCTTGCGCCTTTCCTGGGTGAGATCGGGGATCGGCAGCCGGATCGTGGTTCCGTCGACGATCGGGTTGATCCCGAGGCCGGCGTTGCGGATCGCCTTCTCGACTGGGGTGACGTTCGACCGGTCCCAGACCTGGACGGAAAGCATCCGCGCCTCCGGAGTCGAGACCGTCGCGACCTGGTTGAGCGGCATGTTCGCGCCGTAGACTTCGACCTGGATCGGATCGAGAAGGCTGGTCGAGGCCCGGCCGGTCCTCAGCCCGACCAGATCGTGCTTCAGTGCCTCGACGGCGCCGTGCATTCGGCGCTGGATGTCGGCCTTGTCGTACGCGGGCATGGTCTCACTCCTCGTTCTGGACGATCGTCGCGGTCCCCTCGCCGCTCAGCACCCGGGCGAGATTGCCCTGCTCGCGGACGTTGAACACGACGATCGGAATGTTGTTGTCGCGGCACAGGGCCACCGCGCTTGCGTCCATCACCTTCAGGTCGTCCGCGAGCACCTGCTGGAAGGACAGGCTCTCGTAGCGACTGGCGTCCGGCTTCTTCTTCGGATCGGCGTCGTAGATTCCGTCGACGCTGGTGCCCTTGAACAAGGCATCGCAGCCCATCTCCGCGGCGCGCAGGGCGGCGGCGGTGTCGGTGGTGAAGTAAGGGTTGCCGGTGCCGGCGGCGAAGATCACGACCCTGCCCTTCTCCATGTGGCGAAGCGCCCGGCGCCTTATGTAGGGCTCAGAGACCGTCGCCATCGGGATGGCGGAAAGGACCCGCGTATCCGCGCCGATCTTCTCCAGGGCGTTTTGGAGGGCGAGCGCGTTCATCACGGTCGCCAGCATTCCCATATAATCGGCGCTCGCCCGGTCGAAGCCCTTGGCGGCGCCCGCCAGGCCACGAAAGATGTTGCCCCCGCCGACGACGATGGAAAGCTGGTGGCCCACCTTCATCGCTTCGGCGATCTCGAGGGCGAGGCGGGCCGTGGTGTCGGGATCGATCCCGAACGCCCCCTCCCCCATCAACGCCTCGCCCGACAGCTTCAGGAGGATCCGGTTGAAGCGCGGTCGCGGCATGGGGATTTAGGTTCCGTTCGCGAGAGGAATGGAAGGGTGGCGCACCTTAATAAGGGCGCGCCACCCTGCCAAGGCGGGTTACGCGTTCGCGGGCTCCGGCTTTCCGACGCCCGAGGCGGCGGCGACTTCGGCGGCGAAATCGCTTTCCTTCTTCTCGATGCCCTCCCCGAGCTGGAATCGGACATAGGCGTTGAGGGAGATCGGGCTTCCGGTCCGCTTGGCCTCGGCCGCGATGACGTCCTCGACCTTGGTCTTGTTGTCCATCACGAAGAGCTGGCTCATCAGCGCATTCTCCTTGCGGAACTTCGCCATCGCGCCGTCGACCATCTTCGAGACGATGTCGGCCGGCTTGCCGCTCTCGGCCGCCTTCTCGCTGGCGATGGCGCGCTCGCGCTCGATCAGCGAGGGGTCGAGCTCGTCGCCGGTCAGCGCCTGCGGGTTGGCCGCCGCGATGTGCATGGCGAGCTGCTTGCCGAGCTGGGTCAGAGCCTCCGAGTCGCCCTCGCTCTCGAGCGCGACCAGCACTCCGATCTTGCCGAGGCCCGGCTTCACCGCATTGTGGACGTAGGAGACGACCACGCCCTGCGGGACCTGAAGCACGGCGGAGCGGCGAAGCGACTGGTTCTCGCCGATCGTCGAGATGTTGGCGGTGAGCTTCTCCTCGACGGTGCCGCCGCCGGGATACTCGGCGGCGAGGATGCCTTCGACGGTTCCAACGCCCTCGAGCGCGAGCCGGGTGACGGCGCTCACGAACTCCTGGAACTGCTCGTTCTTGGAAACGAAGTCGGTCTCGGAATTGACCTCGACGACGGCGCCGCGATTGCCCGCGACGGCGACTCCGACCAGCCCTTCGGCGGCGGTGCGACCGGCCTTCTTGGCGGCGGCGGCCAGACCCTTGGCCCGGAGCCAGTCGATCGCGGCTTCCATGTCGCCCTGGGTTTCGCCCAGCGCCTTCTTGCAGTCCATCATGCCGGCGCCCGTGCGCTCGCGCAGTTCCTTGACGGTGGCGGCCGTGATCTCAGCCATTTCACATATCCTTGTGCTTGCGCCCCGGCGAAGGCCGGGGCCCAGTTTCCGTAAGCTGGGTCCCGGCCATGGGTCCCATCAAAGTACTACTTTGATGGGGTCCCTGCGCCGGGACACGAGGTTAAGCGTCGGCGAGCGCCGCCTCGGCCGGCGGAGCGTCCATCGAGCCGATGTCCTCGCCGCGAGCGGCCGCGCCGCCCGACTTGCCGGCCAGGGCCGAGTCGGCGATGGCGTCGCAATAGAGGCGGATGGCTCGGCTGGCGTCGTCATTGCCCGGCACCGGGAAGGCGATGCCCTGCGGGCTGACGTTCGAATCCAGGACGGCGACGACCGGGATGCCAAGGACGTTGGCTTCCTTGATCGCGAGTTCCTCCTTGTTGGCGTCGATCACGAAGATCACGTCGGGAAGGCCCCCCATCTCGCGGATTCCGCCGAGCGAGAGCTCGAGCTTGTCGCGCTCGCGGGTGAGCTGGAGGACCTCCTTCTTGGTGAGGCCGGCCGTGTCGCCGGAGAGCTGCTCCTCGAGGCTCTTGAAGCGCTTGATCGAGTTCGAGATCGTCTTCCAGTTGGTGAGCATGCCGCCCAGCCAGCGATGGTTGACGAAATGCTGACCGCTGACGCGGGCTGCCTCGGCAACGGCGTCCTGCGCCTGGCGCTTGGTACCGACGAACAGCACTTTGCCACCACGCGCGACAGTCTGCGATACGAAGTCGAGCGCGCGAGCGAACAAGGGGACGGTCTGCGACAGGTCGATGATGTGAACACCGTTGCGGTCGCCGAAAATGTACGGCTTCATCCGCGGGTTCCAGCGGTGGGTCTGGTGGCCGAAGTGCGCTCCGGCTTCAAGCAATTGCTGTAGAGTGACGACAGGGGCCGCCATATGTAGTCTCCTTCCGGTTATGCCTCGGCGGAACCGAATGACTGACCGTTAAGTCAGCACCGGTATGTGTGGCTCCGCCTGTGGGATGCGGCGCCCCTAGCCCAACCTTCCAGCAAGTTCAAGGCTTTGCTCAGGGCTTGACAGGAACAGAACAAAACACGAACATGGTTGCGGTTCAACAGGATGCGCCCTCCTTACGGAACGAAACAGGATTCTGAGGGTTCAGCGCTTAACCA
>DASVUW010000115.1:0-3115 GCA_036386845.1 Allosphingosinicella sp.
CCTCCCCATGCGCAGCATGGGGAGGGGGACCACCCGAAGGGTGGTGGAGGGGTAGCTGGCAGGAGCCCCCGCAATTACCCCTCCACCAGGCTTCGCCTGGTCCCCCTCCCCCTCTCCGATGGGGAGGATTAGCGGCCTAGCCCCGCTCGCCGGGCCTCGGCGCCGGCGCCCGGTAGGCGGGCTTCACGGAGCGGCGGACGACCGGCTTCTTGTAATAGCGCCGAGGCGCGGCCCGGTGCTCGGTCACCGTCTCGTAATAGGTACGGGTCTCCATCACCGGCGCGGTCGTCGTGATCGTCTCGGTGACCACGACCGGGCCGCAGGCACAGCCTGCGCCATAGCCGTAGCTGTAGCCGGAACCGTAGCCATGGCCCGAACTGTAGCCGTAGCTCGGATCCGGCGGGGGAGGAGGCAGGTGGCCGACTGGCCCGCAGCCGCCGCGGCGGCAATCGCCGCCGTCTCCATGTCCGCGGCCGTAGCCGCCGTCATGCCCCGCATAATCTTCGCGCTCGTAATCGTCCTCGGCGTAGCCGTCCTCGGCATAACCTTCGTCATAGCCGCCGTCGTCATAGGCCATGGACCTGCCGCGGCGGTCCCAGTCCCAGCCGTAGCGGCTGTCCATCACCCGGCCGTGGCCGTCGATCAGAAGGGCGTCGTCATAATAGCGGATCCACTGGCCGCCCGGCATCGGCGCAGGCCAGCCGAAGCTCTGCCAATTGTGGACGAAATATTGCCCGCCGCGGAAGTGCGGCGGGATGATGTGGCCCCGGCCGAAACGCTTCCAGCCCTTCATGTGGCCTGCGCCCGGCATGCCCTTCATTCCGCCCAGGTGGTGGCCGCCGGGCATTCCCTTCATGCCGCCCATGTGGTGGCCGTCGCCCTTCATGTGCCCGCCGCCCTTCATGTGGCCGCCTCCGCGCATCGCCCCGTGGGCCATCGGCGCGGGCGCGTGGGCGCCATGGGGCATCGGGGGCGGAGGCGGGACCGGGGGCGCGCCTTGCGCGATCGCCGCCGGAGTCCAGGCGGCCGACGCCGCCAAGCCGATTAGCCAGAGCTTGCTCATGTTCGTCCCCTGTGCGCGAGTGCTTCTTCGAGCCCCGGCAGGAGTCGGGGCTCGTCAGGAGTTTTTTAACGCTTGCGAAGAGCCATTGCTACCGGCCCCCAGCCGCGGAGCAAGGCGCCGTGCCAATTCGAGACAGCCGGCAAGGTCCTCCCGATCGAACCGCCCCGCCCTGGGACTGTCGAGATCGATCACGCCGATGAATTGGCCCTTGTCGAGCAGCGGCACCACCAGCTCGGAGCGCGAAGCGCTGTCGCAGGCGATATGCCCGGGAAAGGCGTCGACATCCTCGACCAGCTGGGGCTGGAGCGAGGCCGCCGCCGCACCGCAGACGCCCTTCCCGAAGGGGATGCGGATACAGGCCGCCCGCCCCTGAAACGGCCCGAGCACCAGCTCGCCCCCGACGTTGCGGTAGAACCCGGCCCAGTTGAGCTCGGGCAGCGTCTCGAAGAGCAAAGCGGCGACGTTCGCCATGTTGGCGATCGGGTCGGGCTCGCCCTCGGTCAGCGAGTCGGCGGCGGCGAGGATCTGGTGCCAGGCGTCCGGCTTGTCGGCGGTGTCGATCTTGAAGTCGTACATGCCGCCGCATGTCGGCGCTGCCGGGCCCGGGCGCAAGTCGGTTCACATGTCCACGGTCAGGCTCATCTGAAACCGGCGGGGGAGATTGTAGTAGAAGCCCTCCCCGAAGTTGGAAAAGCCGTAGACGTTGTTCAGCGTCGCGACCTGCGCCCGGAACGTGGCGGGCTTGTCGAGCAGCTCGAAGCGATAGCGGCCGCCTACCGAGAACACCTGGCGCGGCGGGATGAAGAGGGTGTTGGCGGCGTTGGCGATTCGCTTCGACGTGCTTTCATAGGCGAGGTCCAGCGACAGGCCCTCGACCCAGGGCAGGTTCCAGTTGACGGCGCCGTTGACGTTGCGGCCGATCGAGGTGACCGGACGGCGGCCGATCAGCCCCAGCTCCACTGCATCCCCGCTTACCCTCGCATCAAGGAAGACGGCGCCGAGCACGACGTTCAGCCGAGGCGTGATTTGCCCGGCGATCGAGACCTCGACTCCGCGATTGCGGACTTCGCCGAGCTCGCGGAAGACTTTCGAGGGATCGAGCGCGAAATAGGGCTTTCGCACGTCGAACAGGCCCGCGACGAGCCGAAGCTTATCCGTGATGGCGTAGCGGAAGCCGGCATCCATCTGCCGGGTGATGATTGCGGGCGGCGCTTCGCCGCGATTGACGGCTATCTCGGGCGCCACCGGGCTTTCCTCCAGCCCCTTGCTGTAGCCCGCGTAGAGGACCAGATCGCGGTCCGCGATGAACGAAACGGTGCCGTTGAAGAGCCAGGGGCTCGCTTTGGATACCGGAAGTGGGCCGGACGGGCGGATGACCGACTTTTCGTAGAAGGTCCGTTGGATCCCGAGACTGAGTTCGCCCACGTCGCGCCAGCGGCCTTCATAGCCGAGGCCGGCCGTCGCCTGGCGAACCCGGTCGGTCGTCCGAGCACCGGCCGACAAAGCCGGCTCGGGCGCGAGGATCGGCTCGTCGATCCGGCCGCGGCCGAATTCGAAGCGTTGGCTTCCGCCATAGCGGCGATCCTGCATCCGGCCGCGGGTCATCAGGTGGACCAGATGAAGGCGGTCGCCTTCGATCAATTGCCGGGTGAGCCGCAGCTCGCCGGACGTGGAGGCGGAGCGGCGGCCCTCCTCGTAGATGACCACTCGGTCCGACGCGCCGTCAGGCGACGTGTTCAGGAACAACGGATTGAAGTTCCGCAGATTGTCCGAAACGGAGCGGAAGGCGCCGGTACGCAGTGTCCAGTCGCCGAAGCCGACGGTGGAGAGAAGGCCGTAATTAAACCCCTGCGACCTGTTCTGCGCCCATTCCGGGCCGAAATAGCGCCGGCGCTCGAACTTGGGCGGGAGAAAGGCGCCCGCGGTGAAGATGATCGGCTGAGCCTCGCCGCCTTTATTGTCATGCATGCTCCAGAAGGGGATGATTTCGATATCCTTCGAAGGCCGCCAGCGGGCCACGGCCGCGGCGGTGGTCTGCCGCCGGTCGCCGCC
>DASVUW010000116.1:0-1527 GCA_036386845.1 Allosphingosinicella sp.
CGAGCCTGAGACTGTGGACATTCCCCAGACTGTGACGGCGGCCGCCCCGGGCACGACGCCAATGCGTGAGCGGGTGGCCGTGGTCGGCCTCCTCAACAAGCGCAACGGCCTCTCTCGCGATCTCACCTTGAAGCCGGGCGAGGCGGTGCGGGTCGGCGACGTGATCGTCCGCATGCGCGCCTGTGAGACGACCGCGCCGTGGGAGACGCAGCGCCTGACCGGCGCCTTCGTCCAGCTCGACGTCCGCAATCCCCAGGGCCGCTGGCAGCGGGTCTTCTCGGGCTGGCTCTACAAGGAGACTCCGTCGCTCAACGTCGTCGAGCACCCGATCTACGATGTATGGCCCAAGAGCTGCGCGATGACGCATCCGGAAGCGGGCGAGTCGACGGTGCGGGCGGCGTCGGCGGCGAGCAGCCGGTCGAGAGCCCCGAATTCCGCCCCGACTCCGCGCGCCTCCAGGCCCGCCGCCGCTGCTCCGGCGCCGGAGCCGTCCGGAGCCCCCGTCGACAGTGCGGTATCCAACAGCGCCAGATAAGTTTCCTGGGTGACCTCGACCGCGCCGAGGCTTCGAAGATGGTCCGTCATGAACTGGCAGTCGAGCAGCCGGTAGCCGCCGACTCTCAGCGTCGCGACCAGCCAGGCGAGCGCCACCTTGGAGGCGTCGCGCCGCCCCGAGAACATGCTCTCGCCGAAGAAAGCTGCTCCGAGGCTCACGCCGTAAAGTCCGCCCGCAAGCTCCTCCCCGTGCCAGCATTCGATCGAATGGGCGTGGCCGCGCGCATGGAGGAGCCCGTAGCTCTCCTCGATATCGGCGTTGATCCAGGTCTCCTCGCGCTCGGCGCATCGCCGGACGACCTCGGCGAAGGCGGTGTCGCGGGTCACTCGATATTCGCCCGAGCGAATCGTCTTCCTCAGCGAGCGCGACATTCGGAATTGATCGAGCGGAAGGATCGCCCGACGACGAGGCTCCACCCAGAAGACCTCCGGGGCGTCGCGGCTGTCCGACATCGGGAACACCCCGATCGCGTAGGCGCGCAGCAGAAGGTCCGGATCGATCGCCGCCATCGCCGCGCTCTAGGGTCTGTCTCGGGCAACGGGAAGCCCGGCGAGCCATCCGCGCCGCGGATCAGAGGATTTCGCGGACCTTGTCCTGGGGACGGCACAGCCGCACGCCCTTCTCGGTCTCGACCAGCGGACGCTCGATGAGGGCAGGATTTCCGACCATCGCGTCGAGCACGGCCTCGTCCCCGGCTTCCGCCACGTCGGAAGCGCCTTCCTCCTTGAGCCTCAGTCCCTCCGCCGGCGAAAATCCCGCACGCTCGTAGAGGCGGCGCAGCTCGTCGCGCTCGGGCGGGGTCTTCAGATATTCAACGACGGTGACGTCAGCGCCGCTGTCCCGAAGGATATCGAGCGTCTTGCGGGAGGTGCCGCAATTGGGATTGTGCCAGATCGTCGCCTTCATTCTCTTCTCCGTTTCAAAAAATCCTCCCCTGCATTTGCAGGGGAGGGGGACCATGCGAAGCATGG
>DASVUW010000117.1:0-2323 GCA_036386845.1 Allosphingosinicella sp.
ATGTGAAGTGATCTCCACAAGATTGCTCGCCGGACGCACGATCATCCACATCCTCGCCGATTCGGACCCGGGTGACGGCTTCGAACCGCTCGAGGGCGGCCTGGAGGACGTCTATTTCGCCACCCTCGCGCAACTGCGCCAGGCCGCCTGAGGAGCTCGGATCATGCTTGGACGGATCGCCGCCTTCGAGCTTCGCTACCAGCTCGCCAACCCGATATTGTGGATCACCGCCGCGGTCGTGTTCCTGGCCGCCTTCGCCGCGACCGGCAGCGGCTTCCTCGCCGAGGACCAGGCGGTCCACCGCAACTCGCCGTTCGAGCTGATCAGCCTCTATGTGATGTTCTCGGCGCTGTTCATGTTCGTGACGACGGCGTTCGTCGCCGACGTCGTCCTGCGCGACGACCAGACCGGCTTCGGGCCGATCCTCCGCTCCACCCGGATCGGCAAGATCGACTATCTGATCGGCCGCTTCCTCGGCGCCTTCGCCGCCGCCGCGCTCTGCCTGGCGCTACTTCCGCCGGCCGCCTGGCTTGGGACATTGATGCCCTGGGCCGATGCCGCCTCGCTGGGGCCGAACCGGCTCGCCGACCATCTCTACGGCTATTTCCTGATCGCGCTTCCCAACCTGCTGGTCACCGCCGCCCTCTTCTTCGCGCTTGCGACGGCCAGCCGGTCGATGATGGCCACCTATCTCGGGGTGCTGCTCTTCCTGATGGCCTATTTCACGCTCGACACAGCCTTCGGCGGGCGGCCGGAGCTGGCCCTGACGATGGAGATGGCCGACCCGTTCGGCCGGATCGCCTTCAAGGACCTGACCCGCTACTGGACCCCGGCCGAGCGCAATTCGATGCTCCCCGATTTCGGCGGCATGCTGCTTTGGAACCGGCTGCTGTGGATCGGCCTCGCGCTGATGTTCCTGGGGGTGGCCTGCTTCTTCTACCGCTTCGCCGACAAGGGGTTGTCGAGCCGCCGCCGGCGCAAGCCGGCCGCCGCCCCGCCCCCGGCCGTCGAAGCGCGCTCGCCGGCGTCTTTGCCCTCGCCCCGGCACGGGCGAGCGGCGGCCTGGGCGCTGCTCCGGGCGCGGGCCGGGTTCGAGATGAAGCTGGTGTTCAGGAGCCCGGCCTTCATCCTTCTGATGGTCTTCGCGATGTGCACCTGCTTCTTCGCTTTGATCACCGACCGCGACCCGGACGGGCGCCCGAGCTGGCCGGTCACCGTCTCGCTCATCCCCGAGCTGGAGGAGATATTCGCGATCGTCCCGATGATCATCGTCATCATCTATGCCGGCGAGCTGGTCTGGCGCGACCGCGACCGCAAGGTTCACGAGCTGATCGACGCGGCGCCCTATCCGAACTGGGCCGCGATCGTCCCGAAGGTGACTGCGATCGGGCTCGTCCTGCTGGCGATCTTCGTGGGCGCGGTGGCCGCCGCGGTGACGATCCAGCTCGCGCTCGGCCATACCCGCCTCGAGCTCGGCAAATATGCGCTCTGGTACGTCCTTCCAATGACCGTCGACATGCTATTGTTCACGGCGCTGGCCGTGTTCGTCCAGGCGGTCAGCCCGCACAAGGTGGTCGGCTGGGGGATCATGATCCTCTACGTCGGAATGGAGGTGGCCGGCCTCGGGCCGGACCACAACCTGCTCGCCTTCGGCGGCACCCCGCCGGTTCCCCACAGCGACATGAACGGCCCGGGGGCGTTCCTCGAAGGCCCCTGGATCTTCCGGCTCTACTGGGCCGCCTTCGCCTTGCTTCTGCTGGTTGCAGCGCACCTGATGTGGCCCCGCGGCACCGAGACCCGGTTCAGGCCGAGGCTGAAGCTGGCAGCGCGCCGCCTGGCGGGACCGCGGGGCCTCGTCGCGCTCGCCGCACTCCTCACCTTCGGGGCGACCGGCGCCTATGCCTGGTGGAACACCAACGTCCTCAACGGCTACCGCTCGCCGGCGGGGCAGGAAGCCTATCTGGCCGAATATGAGAAACGCTATTTGAGGTTCGAGCGCCTGCCGCAGCCGGAAATCGTCGACGTGAAGCTCGACGTCGCGCTCTACCCTTCCGAGCGGCGGGCGGTGACCAAAGGGCGCTACCGCCTCAGGAACCTGAGCGGACGGCCGATCAGCGACATCCACGTCAAGCTCCGCGACCGCGAGCTCGACCTGGCGGGCGCCGCGGTGGAGGGGGGGCGGCTGGTCCTGAACGACCCGCTCTACGACTATCACATCTACCGGCTCGACTCGCCGATGCGCCCCGGCGAGGAGCGCATCCTGGACTTCGAGACTCGGCGCCACCATCGCGGCTTCCGCAACGGCATGCCGGCCACGGCCCTG
>DASVUW010000118.1:0-6679 GCA_036386845.1 Allosphingosinicella sp.
GCCTGGTCCCCCTCCCCGGCAAATGCCGGGGAGGATTTAGGCGTCACGCCACCCGGTCCGGCAATTCCCGCCCCTCGGCGAAGGCGATGATGTTGGCGAGGACCTTCTCGCCCATCGCCGTCCGGCTTTCCACGGTCGCCGAGCCGAGGTGGGGGAGGAGGACCAGGTTGGGCAGTTCGAGCAGTCTCGGGTCCACTTCCGGCTCGTTGGGATAGACGTCGAGACCGGCTCCGGCGATCCGGCCGGCGGCTAGGGCCTCGATCAGCGCTTCCTCATCGACGAGCCCCCCTCGGCCCGCGTTGATGAGCCAGGCGCCGCTTCGCATCAGGCCCAGCCGCCGGCGATCGATCAAATGGTGAGTCTGAGGCCCATAGGGCGCATTGAGGCTCACCACGTCCATCTCGCGAAGCATGGCGTCGAGATCGGGCCAGTAGCGAGCTTCCTCACCCTCTACGGGCCGCCGATTATGATAGTGGACGATCATCCCGAACGCCCGGGCCCGGCGCGCCACCGCCCGTCCGATCCGCCCAAGCCCGACGATACCGAGCGCCATGCCGGTAAGGCTTGCCCCGAGCTGGTCGGTCGGTCCCCAGCCGCGCCAGCGGCCGGCGCGCAGGATTCGCTCCCCCTCGCCGAGGCGGCGGGGCGCCATCAGGATCAGAGCCATCACGAGGTCGGCCGTATCCTCAGTCAGGACATCCGGCGTGTTCGTGACCGCGATCCCGCGCGCCCGGGCCGCGACAAGATCGATATGGTCGGTGCCGGCGCCGAAATTGGCGATCAGGCGCAGGCTCTCGCCGGCTTCGGCAATGAGCCGGGAATTGATCCGGTCCCCAACCGTCGGCGCCAGAACGTCGCAGCGCCGAATCGCGTCCTCGAGCCGTGCTTTATCGAAGGGACAGTCATCCGGATTGAGCTCGGCATCGAAGCGCTTCGCAAGCTTCGATTCGACGCTGGCCGGGAGCCGGCGGGTGACGACGACTTTCATCCGTCCCGCTTGGGGATGGATGAGGGGAAGCGTCAAGGCAGTTGGGCGTTGAACCGGAGCCCCGCTCCTGACTAAGAGGCGGGAAAGGAGGCTCGAGATGGCGAGTAGAGTCATGCTGGCGGCCGCGCTCGCGCTCGGCCTGACGGTGGGGTCGGCGCAGGCGCAGAACGAGCGCAAGACTCCCTATTGGGCCTCGATCAGCGCCGGCAAGGCGATGATGCGCACCGGCCCGGGGCAGAATTATCCGGCCACCTGGCTGTACGTGCGCGCCGACCTCCCGATCCGGGTCGTCGAAACCTATCCGAACTGGCGCAAGATCAGCGACCGCGACGGAACGACGGGGTGGATGCTTCAGCGACTGCTGAGCGACCGGCGGACCGCTCTCGTCACCGGCGAGGCGGCGCGGCCTATGCATCAGGACCCGTCCGAGGGTTCCAGGGTGCGGTACCTCGCCCAACCCGGAGTGGTCGGTCGCCTGTCGAAATGCGCCGGCGGCTGGTGCCTGCTCGAGGCCAGCGGCCGCCAGGGCTATATCCGGCAGGATCACATCTGGGGCATCGAGCCGGGCGAAACTCTGGATTAGGAGCGGGGAAATGGATTTGAGCCTGACCGATTTCGAAGGTTCCGTCGGAGAGCCTTTCGAGATCGTGTTCGCGGACGGCACCTTGCCGGTCGTGCTCGAAAAGGCCCAGGAGCTGCCGCGCTCGGTGCGGGAGGCGGGAGCCTTCCGGCTTGAATGGCGCGGCCCGGCGGACCCAAGCCTGGTCCAGGCGATCTACCGCTTCCGGAGGGGCGAACGGCTGTTCGACATGTTCATCGTGCCGGTCGGGCGGGACTCGAGCGGGACCTTGTACGAAGCGATCTTCAACTAGCGTCTTTCAATTCCTCCCCTGCATTTGCAGGGGAGGGGGACCATGCGAAGCATGGTGGAGGGGCCTTTCCGAGTCCGAAGGACCCCTCCACCGCGCTTCGCGCGGTCCCCCTCCCCAGGAAATCCTGGGGAGGATTTGCAGGGCTAGGACCCCGGTCTCCATTCCATCAAATCGTAGACTCCGTGCTCGTCGATCGGCTCGAAGCCGAGCCGCCGGTAGAGGCGCATCGCCGGGTTGTTCTTCTCGACGTGGATGGTGAGCGGCTTGCCCGCCGCGGCGGCCATGTCCATGAGGTCGGAAAGGATCGCGCTCCCCGTCCCGCCGCCGCGATGGTCCGGGAGCAGGGCGATGTCGATCAGCCGGACCTGGTCGGCCCACTCCACGACGTACAGCCTCCCGACCGCGGCCGAATCGCGCTCGATCACGAGCCATTCGGCGGCGGGGTAATGCTGCCGGTAATGCCGGTGCTGGGCGTCGAACTGGTGGGCGAGGAACCGGCGCTGGGTCTCGAGCGGCCAGCCGCTCTGAGCCACCTCTTCGAGGCGCGTCGAGGCATAGACCCAAGCGAGAAAGTCCAGATCCTCGTCGGTGGCAGGACGATAGGAGATGCCGAGCCGCGCGGCGGCGTTGAGAGGCGGCGGCATGCGGTCCTAGCAGCGCCTGGGAGTGGTGGATTGCATAAGCTGCGAGGGATACAGGAATCGCGGAGGCCGGCAACCGTTCCGCGCCGACAATATTTCCGGCCTATGCGCCGCCTTGCGTTCCAAAAGCACGGTCGGCGGTTGAGCTTTCGCGGCGATGTTGCCAACGCGGGCCATGCCCGATTCTCAGCCGCCGCCTTTGTCGCGGTTAGCGCCCGCCGCGCTTTTCCTCGACTTCGACGGGACGCTCGTCGAGCTTGCGGAGGCGCCCGGCGCGATCACGGTCCCGGCCGGGCTGGGTCCGCTGCTCGACCGGCTGTCCGAGCGCCTCGACGGCCGTCTGGCCATCGTCAGCGGGCGGGCGGTGGACGATCTTCGGCGGCATCTGGGCGCTTCGGCGGTCGCGCTGTCAGGCTCGCACGGCGCCGAGCTTCATTATGCGGACGGCCGGTCGATACCCGTCTCGCCGCCGCCGGGCTTGGCCGCGGCCCGCGAATCGATCCGCCGGTTCGCCGCGGGGGGCGAGGGCCTGCTCGTCGAGGACAAGCCGGCCGGAGTTGCCCTACACTACCGGCTTGCGCCCGAACGCGCGGAGGAGGCCGACGCCTTCGTCGAGGCGCTGGCCGAACGCTCCGGCCTCGCCCTCCAGCGCGGCAAGATGGTGGCGGAGCTCCGCCCCGAGGGTTCCGACAAGGGCGCGGCGCTTCTGCGGCTCATGGGGGAACCACCTTTCGCGGGCGCGCGTCCTGTGTTCGTGGGCGACGACCTGACCGACGAAGATGCATTCCGGACCGCCGCTTCGCTGGGCGGGGAAGGCATTCTGGTCGGGCCCGCCCGTCCCAGCGCCGCACGGTGGCGGCTGAATGGGGTCACCGACGTGACGGCCTGGCTCGAGGCGGCCGCCCGTGGCTGACCTTTCGCTCTGGCCGATCGGCAATTGCCAGGTGAGCGCCCTCGTCGACCGGGAGGCCGGCTTCGTCTGGGGCTGCGCGCCCCGGGTGGACGGCGACCCGCTCTTCTGCTCGCTGCTTCAGCCGAAAGGCGAGAGCGCGCAGCCGAGAGGCGAATGGCGGATCGCGGTCGAGAACCAGGTCTCGGTCGAGCAATGCTATTTGCGGAACACCGCGATCCTCCAGACCCGGCTGACCGACTCCGACGGCGCCGTCGCGGAGATATTCGACTTCTGCCCGCGCTTCGAGCGGTCGGGGCGGATGTACCGTCCGGTCGCCTTCGCCCGGATCGTGAGGCCGCTCGAGGGCGCTCCGAGGCTCCGTGTTTCGCTCAACCCGGCGACCGGATGGGGCGCGCGCGATGCGGAGCGGACCAGCGGCACCAACCATATACGCTATCTGGTCAAGCCGCAGCCGCTGAGGCTGACCACCGACGCTCCGATAGGCCACCTGATCGAGGGGCGGAGCTTCCGGCTCGAGCAGAGCCACCATTTCTTCCTCGGCCCGGACGAACCGTTCGTCGGCCATGTCGGCCACAGCCTCGCGGCGATGCTTCACGAGACCGCCGACGAATGGCGCGGCTGGGTTCGAGGCCTCGCAATCCCGCTCGAATGGCAGCGCGTCGTGATCCGGGCGGCGATCGCGCTCAAGCTGTGCCAGCACGAGGAAACGGGGGCGATCGTCGCGGCCCTCACCACCTCGATCCCGGAGGCGCCGGGCAGCGGGCGCAACTGGGACTATCGCTATTGCTGGATCCGCGACGCTTATTACACGGTCCAGGCGCTGAACCGGCTCGGCGCGCTCGACGTGCTGGAGAAGTATCTGGGCTATCTCAGGAACATCGTCGACGAATCGAAAGGCGGCCACATCCAGCCGCTCTACGCCGTCTCGGGCGAGGCGAGGCTGGACGAGGGCGAGGCCGAGGGACTTGCCGGCTATCGGGGAATGGGTCCGGTCAGGGTCGGCAACGCCGCTTACGTCCAGATCCAGCACGACGCCTACGGCCAGATCGTCCTGTCCAACGTCCAGGCGTTCATCGACGAGAGGCTGTTCAGGAAGGCGACCGAGAGTGATTTCCGGGCGCTCGAGCGGGTCGGCGAGCGCGCCTGGGCGGTGCACGACCAGCCCGACGCCGGGCTTTGGGAATATCGCACCCGGACGGCCGTCCACACCTACAGCTCGGTGATGAGCTGGGCGGCCTGCGACCGACTCGCCAACGCCGCCGAAGTGCTGGGCCTCGACGACCGGTCGGGCCTGTGGCGGGACCGGGCGGCGGCGATCCGCGAACGGATCGAGGAGGCGGCCTGGTTCGCGCCGGAGCGCCGGTTCGCGGCGAGCTTCGGCGGCGACGAGCTCGACGCCAGCCTTCTTCAACTCGTCGACATGCGGTTCCTCAGCCCCGACGACCCGCGCTTCCTCGCCACCTTCGAGGCGGTGGAGAAGGGCCTGAGGCGCGGCGAGCATATGCTCCGCTACGCTGCCGAGGACGATTTCGGGCTGCCCGAGACCGCCTTCAACTTCTGCACCTTCTGGCTGATCGAAGCACTCCACCTCGCCGGGCGGGAGGCGGAAGCCCGGGAGCTATACGAGCATATGCTGGAGCGCTTGACACCCGCCGGCCTGCTTTCGGAAGACAGCGACTTCGCCACCGGCGAGCTGTGGGGGAACTACCCGCAAACCTATTCGCTCGTCGGCCTGATCAATTGCGCCGTGCTCCTGTCGCGGCCCTGGAGCGCTGTGAGATGAGAGATCACGTCGTCCCAGCGAAGGCTGGGACCCCAGCGAGGACTTGCGCCGTGTTTTTCACCCCCCGGGGCCCCAGCCTTCGCTGGGGCGACGTGCTGGAATGAGCCGTCTCATCGTCATCTCCAACCGGGTCTCCAAGCCGCACGGCGAGGGCCAGGGGTCGCAGGGCGGGCTCGCGGTCGCGCTTTCTGCCGCGCTTCGCGACCATCGCGGGCTGTGGTTCGGCTGGTCGGGCGAGACCGCGGAGGAATTCACCGGCCATATCGACTTCCAGCGCAACGACGGAGTCACCACCGCGACGATCGACCTCGAAGAGCAGGACGTCGAAGAATATTATAACGGCTACGCCAACCGCACCTTGTGGCCGCTGCTCCACTATCGGATCGACCTCGCCGAATATGACCGGAGCTTCGCCGGCGGCTACGAGCGGGTGAACGAGCGCTTCGCCGACACGGTCCAGCCGCTGATCGAGCCCGACGACCTCATCTGGGTCCACGACTACCATCTCATCCCGCTCGCCCAGCAGCTTCGCGACCGCGGGGTCAAGAACCGGATCGGCTTCTTCCTCCACATTCCCTGGCCGCCGGCGAGGCTGATGGTGTCGCTCCCCTTCCACGAAGGGCTGGTCCTCTCGATGCTCGCCTACGACGTGATCGGGTTCCAGACCGAGGAATGGCTCGAGAGCTTCCGCCATTATGTCGAGCGCGAGCTTGGCGGGCGTTGCGACGAGGACGGCACCATCCATGTCGGCGAACGGTCGGTCCATGCCGGCGCCTATCCGATCGGAATCGACTATTCCGAGTTCACCAAGGCCGCTGCCAGCCCGAGGGCGCAGGAGGCGTTCGAGCGGATGCGGGTCAGCGCGGCGGGACGCCGCACCATCATCGGCGTGGATCGGCTCGATTATTCAAAGGGGCTGGAGGAGCGCTTTCTCGGGTACCGGCGATTCCTCGAGGACCATCAGGACTGCCAGGGCAAGGTCTTCCTGCTCCAGATCGCTCCGCCGTCCCGCGGCGAGGTCGCGACCTACGAGGTGATCCGCGAGCGGCTCGACGAACTGAGCGGCCGGATAAACGGCGAGTTCGCCGAGGTAGACTGGGTTCCGATACGCTACGTCAACCAAGGCTATCCCCGCGAAGATCTGGCGGGCTTCTACCGGGCTGCCGAGATCGGGCTGATCACTCCGCTGAGGGACGGGATGAACCTCGTCGCGAAGGAATATGTGGCGGCCCAGGATCCGGAGGATCCGGGGGTGCTCATCCTGTCGCGGTTCGCGGGCGCGGCCGCGCAACTGCCCGACGCGGTGCTCGTCAACCCCTACAGTGCCGAGGAGATCTCCGACGCGATCATGTTCGCGCTGCGCATGGGCCGCGAGGAACGCATAAGGCGCTGGCGGGCGATGATGGACAATGTCGAGCAGGAGGACGTCACGTGGTGGAGCAAGCGCTTCACCGACGCGCTGATCGGGGTTGATGCGGGGCT
>DASVUW010000119.1:0-3276 GCA_036386845.1 Allosphingosinicella sp.
TACCCCCATTGGGAAGACAAGGGCCTGTTTCGCCCTGATCGCCCGGATGCGCAGCCGTTCACGATTGTGATACCGCCGCCGAACGTCACCGGCAGCCTGCATATCGGCCACGCGCTCGACAACACGCTGCAGGATATCCTCATCCGCCACGCGCGGCTGCAGGGCAGGGACGCTCTTTGGGTGGTGGGTACCGATCATGCGGGCATCGCCACGCAGATGGTGGTCGAGCGCCAGCTCGAGCAGCGGCAGGACAAGCGCACCAACTACACGCGCGAGCAATTCGTCGAGAAAGTCTGGGAATGGAAGGCCGAGAGCGGCGGCCAGATCACCCGCCAGCTGCGCCGCCTGGGCGCATCGTGCGACTGGGCCAACGAGCGCTTCACGATGGACCCCGGCTTCTCGGCCGCGGTGCTCAAGGTGTTCGTCCACCTCTACCGCGACGGATTGCTCTACCGCGACAAGCGCCTGGTCAACTGGGATCCGAAATTCGGAACCGCCATCTCCGACCTCGAGGTCGAGACCAGGGAGGTGCAGGGCCAGTTCTGGCACCTGCGCTACCCGCTGGAAGAGGGCGGCGGCTTCATTCACGTCGCCACCACCCGCCCGGAGACGATGCTCGCCGACATGGCCGTCGCGGTTCATCCCGACGATGCGCGCTACTCGGCGCTTGTGGGCCGGAAGCTGCGCCTGCCGATCACCGGCCGGCTCATCCCGATCATCCGCGACGAGCATGCCGACCCGGAGCTGGGCTCGGGCGCGGTGAAAATCACGCCGGGCCACGATTTCAACGATTTCGAGGTCGGAAAGCGCGCCGGGTTCAAAGCCGCCGACATGCTCAACATGCTCGGTCCCGACGCGAAGGTCGTTCAAACCGCGGACGGGCGCATTCCCGAAGAACTGCTCAGCCTCGACCGTTTCGAGGCCCGCCGGCGGGTCGTGGCCTTGCTCGAAGACCAGGGCTTCCTCGAACGGGTCGAGGACCGCACCATCCAGACCCCTTATGGCGATCGCTCGGGAGTCGTGATCGAGCCGTGGCTGACCGACCAATGGTATGTCGATGCCAAGACCCTCGCCGGGCCGGCGATCGAGGCGGTGCGCTCGGGCCGTATCCGGGTCGTGCCGAAGACCTGGGAGAAGACATGGTTCAACTGGCTGGAGAACATCCAGCCCTGGTGCGTCTCGCGCCAGCTCTGGTGGGGGCACCAGATCCCGGCCTGGTATGACGATGAGGGCAATGTCTTCGTCGCCGAGACCGAGGAAGAGGCTCGCCGCGAGGCGGGAGACCGTCCGTTGCGGCGAGACCAGGACGTGCTCGACACCTGGTTCTCGTCCGCGCTCTGGCCGTTCGCGACTCTCGGCTGGCCGGAGCAGACGGAGGCGCTGAAGCGGCATTACCCCAACGACGTGCTCATCTCGGGCTTCGACATCATCTTCTTCTGGGACGCCCGGATGGCGATGCAGGGGCTTCAGTTCATGGGCGAGGTGCCCTGGAAGACGCTCTACCTCCACGGCCTGGTGCGCGATTCCAAGGGCGCGAAGATGTCCAAGTCGAAGGGCAATACGGTGGACCCGCTGGGCCTCATCGACCGCTATGGGGCCGATGCGCTTCGATTCACCCTGGCGGCGATGGAGAGCCAGGGGCGCGACATCAAGCTCGATGAGAAAAGGGTCGAAGGCTATCGCAACTTCGCCACCAAGCTGTGGAACGCCGCCCGCTTCTGCCAGGCCAACGGAATCGGCGCGAGCGCGGCGCTGGAGCCGCCGGAGGCGAGCCTTCCGGTCAACCGGTGGATCGTCGGCGAGACGGTGAGGACGGTCCAGTCCCTCGACCTCAGCCTCGCCGAGCTTCGCTTCGACGAGAGCGCCAACACCCTCTACCATTTCGTCTGGGCGACCTTCTGCGACTGGTATCTGGAGCTGATCAAGGGCCAGGTGGACGAGGAGACGAAGTCGGTCGCGGCCTGGGTGCTCGACCAGATCCTGGTCATGCTCCACCCGTTCATGCCCTTCATCACCGAGGAGCTTTGGAATGCGAACGAGCGGCCCTATCCGCTGATCGTGGCGAAATGGCCGATGCCGGATGCCCGGGCGCTCGATCCGGAGGCCAGCGCCGAGATCGAATGGCTGATCGACACGGTCAGAACCTTCCGCTCCATCCGGGCCGAGCTCAACATTCCCTACCGAATCAAATTGTCTCCTCGCCTGACCGAACGCCGGCCATTCGATGCTGAGATGTTCGTGAAATATGTCGAACAACTTGTCAGAATGGTGGGCCTTGAAAAGCCTGTGATTGCGGGGCGGCAAGAGCTGCCCAACCACCTGCCCGATAATCCCATGATCACTTGGGATTCGAGCGGGGAGCTGCTCATCACCTCCGGTATCATCCAGGTTGTCATCGGTACAGCGACTTATGTTCTTCCGCTGGAAGGTATCGTCGATATCCAGGCAGAGCGGTCTCGCCTAGCGAGGGCGGCGGAAATTGCCGAGAAGGAGCGGGATTCGCTGGCCGCCCGCCTCGCCAATCCAAGCTTCGTCGAGCGGGCGAAGCCGGAGGCGGTGGAGAAGGCGAGGACGGACCATGGCGAGAAGGTTTCGGACGCCGAGAAGTATCGGGCGGCCCTCGCGAGGCTTGGATGATCATCCGGGACCTGATCCGGGATCCATGAACACTGAGGCGTGAAATGCTATCCAACCGTGTTCATGGATTCCGGCTTTCACCGGAATGACGGAAGACGAGCCGGTGTCCGAAACCGGACGAAGTGAACGACCTGGACGGATGGAGGGGCTTCTTTCCGAAATCGGACCTGTGCGAATGTGGACGAAGTGGACGAAGTGGACGCGAAATCGCAATCTCTGTCACTTCGCGATGGCGGCGGGCGAAGCGGCCCGGTGCAGGGGTTGACGATTTCAAAGAGCCGACTCGGGCTTAGAACATAGCACGAACATAATTGAGGGTAAAGCGCCTTGCCTAGCCGGGCACCACCACCTCGATGGCCCTCTCGGCGACCTGGGCGACGACGGGGGTCTTGGCAAGCACCTCGCCGTCGATGGAGATCCGCTGGCGCGGGCGGGTCTCGATGGTGAGCTTCGAACCGTGGAACTCGCGGGTCGTGCGGTTGCGGGTCGGGAGCTTGAAATATTTGGCGAACCAGTCCCACACCAGGCTGGACGCCCGCCGGCCGACCACGGCCTGGACGATGATCTGCCCGCTGTCGACCTCGGCGCTTTCGATCAGCTCCACCCCGCCGTGATGCCCGCCATTGGCGATTCGAACCT
>DASVUW010000120.1:0-2403 GCA_036386845.1 Allosphingosinicella sp.
AAGGGGTGGATCGACCTTTCCCGGCTCGCGGTCGAGAACGCCAATGGCGACCCCGACGCGGTCCTCAACGGAATCGCCTACGATCCGAAGGGCGACCGCCTCTTCGTCACCGGCAAGAATTGGGCGAAGCTCTTCGAGATCGACGTCGTGCCGAGCGCGAAGGAGTAGCCAGGGCGAGACCGGGACGCGCCGGGACGCGGGCCCTGCCCCGCGGCCCGAGGGTTCTTGGCGCGAACCCCCCGCCAGGAGAGCGCCCGATGAAAGTCACCGAATTCATGAGCCAGGACGTCGAAACCGTCTCGCCCGACCAGCCGATCCAGGAAGCCGCCCAGTTCATGCTCCGCGCCGACGCCGGCGCCATGCCGGTCAGCGACGGCGACAAATTGATCGGCATGGTCACCGACCGCGACATCGCGGTGCGCGGAGTCGCCGAAGGCCTCGGCCCCGACACGCCGGTCCGCGACGTGATGACCGAGGACCTGGTCTATTGCTTCGACGACGAGGAGGTCGAAGCCGTCGCGATCAAGATGAGCGACGCCCAGGTCCGCCGGATGCCCGTGCTCAGCCGGGACGGCGAAAATCTCGTCGGAATCGTCTCTCTGGGCGACATCAGCCGCTCCGACCAGAGCGAGGCCGCCTCGGTCGCCCTCGACGGAATCACCGATCCGGGCGGCGAGCACAACCAGAGCACGGAAGGCTGAATTCATCCTCCCCATCGAAGATGGGGAGGGGGACCATGCGAAGCATGGTGGAGGGGTAATGGCGCAGGCTTCTGCCAGCTACCCCTCCACCACCCTTCGGGTGGTCCCCCTCCCCACGGCTTCGCCGCGGGGAGGATCAGGAGCCCGCCCTGTACGTCCCAACCCCCTCGCCCAGATGCGGGTTGTTCTCCTCGCGCTGCCGGGCAGCGGCCTCGTCATACAGGAAGGGGAGGAAGGCGTAGCGGGTGCCGCGGGTCACCGGGGTCGCTTCGTGGAGCATCGAGCAGGAGAAGACGGCCGCGCCTCCGGTCGGCGCCCGGTAGGTGCGCGGGCCAAATTCGGGAAAGCGAAGGTCGCCCCCTTCGTAATCGCCGGAATTGAGGTTGATCGTCACCGCGAACCGGCGGTGCGCCGTGCCCTTGGTCGTATTGTCGCGATGCGGCCGGAAATGCCCCTCCCCCGCCGGATAGGCGCCGACGATGTAGCGCTCCATCCGGGTCGCCTCGAACTGGAAGGCCCGCTTCACCATCGGCACCAGCTTCGCCAGGATCCGGGCCCGAAGCGCTCCGCACATTGTCTCGTCCGCAATCTCCCGATCGCGCCTCATCTTGTGCGCCGGGTCGGTGACGAGCACGGTCTTGCCTTCCACCTCGCGCATGAAGCCGGAAGGCTCGCCGCCGGTCTCGCGATGATGTTCGATTAGGCGCTGGCACAAAGCCGGCTCGAGGATGTTGGGCGCCATCAGGACCGGCGCCCAGTCGGGCAGCGGCATTTGCGCCATCGCTTTCACGAGGGTGGCGACCGCGGCCTCGCCCGCCTCGAGCGGAAAGGCGCCCGCGGCCCTGAGCATCGGATCGACGACAAGCCAGTGCCGCCGCTCGGCCGGCCCCGCGCCGAACAGGCCGGACAGCTTTCCCTCCGGATCGAGGAAGAAGCGGATTCCCGGAAGCTGCTGGGCGACCCGGCCGGCGGCTTCGTCGTCGGGATCGCAGGTGACTCCGAAGAAGCAGGCTTCGGAATCGTCGAACAAGGCGCGGTGCCGGGCCACGCAGGCCAGGGCCTCCGCCGAGCCCGGATCCCTCGCCCGGCCGAAGAAGAGCAGCAGCATGTAGCGCCCGGCCGCCGTGTCGAAGACGTAATTGTCGCTTCCGCCGATCGCCTTGGCCCGGAACCAGGGCACGGCCTCGCCCGGCACGAGGGAGCGTGGGCGGGGCAGCGGGGGCGTATTCATGACACCCTTATGCCTTGCAAGACGCAGGCGCGGAAGCGACTCCCCGTCGCCCCAGCGAAGGCTGGGGCCCCAGCGGGTGAAAAGCTCGGTGGTCTTCACCCCCCGGGGCCCCAGCCTTCGCTGGGGCGACGCGCCCTACTTCAGCGCCGAATAAATGAGCGTCTTCAGCTGCCGCCGGATCGGATAGGTCGAGGACGGCATCAGCTGCGTCATGAATATCATGTGCAGCCGCTCGACCGGATCGACGAAGAAGGCGGTGGAGAACATCCCGCCCCAATAATATTCGCCCTTCGAGCCTGGAAGCATCGTCTTGGCGGGATCGAGATTGACCCCGAAGCCGAGACCGAAGCCCTGGCCCGCGTTGATCGCCTCGCTGAACAAAGAGCGGCTCATCTCGGTCAGATCGGCGCCGCCCGGGAGATGGTTCGCCGTCATCAGCTCGAGGGTCTTCCGGCCCACGATCCTCGCGCC
>DASVUW010000121.1:0-7300 GCA_036386845.1 Allosphingosinicella sp.
CGGCCGGTGAGCCTTTTGTTCAACGAGGGCGAGGAGACCGGCCTGATCGGGGCCCGCGCCTTCCTCGACAAGGATCCGCTCGCCGCCCGAGTCGACAGCCTGATCAACCTCGAATCGCGCGGCACGACCGGCCCCGCGATCATGTTCGAGACGAGCCGCCCCAACGGGAGGGCTATTGGCCATTACGAGCGCTCGGTCGCCCGGCCGGCAGCCAATTCGCTGACCACCGACTTTTCCCGGCTGATCCCGAACCAGACCGACGTCGCGGTGCTGAAGGAGCGGGACTGGACCACGCTCAACTTCGCGATCATCGGCAACGAGACGCGCTACCACAGTCCGGACGATACGATCGCCAATCTCGACCCACGAAGCCTTCGCCACATGGGCGAGCAGGCGCTGCAGGCCACCGCCGACCTGGCCAACGGCCGACCCGCCCCGACGGGCGGAGAGTTGCTCTATGCCGACATTCTCGGGATCGGCCTCGTCACCCTCCCCGCCCCGCTCGGGCTGGCCTTGCTTGGGATGCTCCTGCTCGGTTTCGCCTGGCTCGCTTGGCGGCGGCGGGGCGGGGTCGGCCGAGGCTCGGCCGCGCTCGTCCTCGCAATGGCCGACGCGGCTTTGACAGCCTTCCTTCTTCATTGGCTGATCGGCTGGCTCAGGTCCGGCGAATATTGGCGCGCTCATCCGGAATGGATCTCGCTGGCGATCGATGCGACGGCCATGGCCTCGGCCGCCGTGGCGCTGTTCTGGATCGCGCGGCCGATCGCCCGGGACCGGCTTCGGATCGCCTATTGGCTGGTCTTCCTGATCCTGGGCGCCGCCATTTGCCTGGTCGCTCCGGGCGCCGCGATCTATTTCCTGCTTCCTCCCCTGCTCGCCGGGCTTGGGCTGCTATGGCCGCGCGCGGAGCGCATCGGCGCCGGGCTCGCGCTGCTCGCCCTCGCCGTGCACTGGATTCCGCTGCTTCATCTCAGCCAGGTGCTTCTCGATTTCGACGCCGGCTGGGTGTTCGCTCCGGTTGCGGTTCTGATCCTCTTCCCGTTCCTGATCGAATTGAAGGGAGCGATGGTCCGGCTGGGACGCGAGCGGGTGACGGCCGTGATGGCGACGGTCGCGGCGCTCGCCTGGCTGCCCGCCGCCTTCGCGCCGGCTTATTCGCTGGAGCGCAAACAGCGGCTGAGCCTCGAATATGTTTGGGACGAAGCTCAGGGGAAGCCGGGATGGATGGCCTATCATGATCGCGGCCCCCTGCCCGCGGAGCTCGGCAGGATGGAACGCGGCGTGGAGGTGCCCTGGTCGAGCTACAAGCGCTGGGCGACGGAGGCGCGAGGGCCGGCGGTGGCGCCGCCGGTGCTGGAGCGGCTCGGCGAGCGGGTCCAGGGCGGCGATCGGCTGGTCTCCTTCCGGCTTCGCCCGCGGGGCTCGGAGGTGGTCCGGCTGGTCGGCCCCAAGGGCGCTCGCTTCCTGGCGGTGAAGGCCGGCGGCTCGTTCCGGCGCTTCGGCAAGGACGATTCGGAGGAGGCGCCGATTTTCCGCTGCCACGGCCGTAGCTGCGAGGGGCTGGAGGTGGCGTTGCTGGTCGCCGGGAAGGCGCCGCTCGAAGCGACGATCGTCGGAACGCGAAGCGGGCTTCCGGCCGAGGGGGCGGCGCTGGCGCGGGGACGGCCCGGCATGGCCCAGCCGCAATATGTGCCGGACACGACGGTGGCCGTGGGCAAAGTACGGCTCTAGCCGTCGCCCCAGCGAAGGCTGGGGCCCCGGGGGGTGAAGGACGCGGTGGTTTTCACCCGCCGGGATCCCGGCCTTCGCCGGGATGACGGAGAAGGCTCCTGCCCTCTCCGTCATCCCGGAAGGCTTCAGCCCTCGGCGGTCTCGGTTTCCGGAGTCGCCGTCTTGGCGGCGGCCGCTGCAGCGGCCGCCTTGTCCGGACGGGTGTCGCGGCGCTCGGCGATGCGGGCGGCCTTGCCGGTGCGGCCGCGCAGATAATAGAGCTTGGCGCGCCGAACGGCGCCTCGCCGGACGACCTCGATCGACTCGATGTTGGGCGAATAAAGCGGGAAGACGCGCTCGACGCCCTCGCCGAAGCTGATCTTGCGGACGGTGAAGGAGGAGCCGAGGCCGCGATTGGCGCGGGCGATGCAGACGCCTTCGAAATTCTGGACCCGGGTGCGCTCGCCTTCGACGACCCGGACTCCGATGCGGACGGTGTCGCCGGGACGGAATTCGGGGATGGGTCGGCCCTGGACGGCCTGCTCGATGGCCTCGGCCTCGAGCTGCTGGATGAGGTTCATGTCTTGGTCGCTCTCTATTCTTCGCGCTGCGCGCCAGAGGGCGGTGGCCTCCGAGCGTCCCTTTGACGCTCGACCAGGTCCGGCCGCCTTGACCGTGTGTCGGACATCGCCCGGGCTTGGCGCCAGGCTTCTATCCTCGCATGATCCCCCGATCGCAGCACTTCAGGGATCCTGCGCCCTTCCCATTCGACAGGTCGGGTATAATGCGGATATTCGAGAAGCCCGCTTTCGAAGCTCTCCTCCTCTCCGCTGGAGGCCGCGCCCATTACCCCGGGGAGGAGCCGAACGCAAGCGTCGAGGAGGACCAGAGCGCCGATCTCGCCGCCCGAGAGGACGTAGTCGCCGACCGAGACCGGGACGATGGGGCGGGCCTCGAACAGGCGCTCGTCGATCCCCTCGAAGCGGCCGCAGAGGATCGAGACCCCGGGGCCGGCGGCGAGCTCGCGGACGAAGGCCTGGGTGAGCGGGCGGCCGCGCGGGGTCATGGCGAGGAGCGGGGCTTTGGGGCGCTGCTCCAGGACATGGTCGACCGCCGCGCCGAGCACGTCGGCGCGCATCACCATCCCGGCGCCGCCCCCGGCTGGGGTATCGTCCACGGAGCGGTGTTTGTCGGTGGCGAAGTCGCGGATTTGGGCAGTCTTAAGTGACCAGGTCCCCTGCTCCAATGCACGGCCCGCCAGGCTCAAGCCGAGCGGGCCTGGGAACATCTCCGGGTAAAGCGTGAGAACACTCGCCGCCCAAGTCACGCTTTCGTCCAATTCTCGACGTTCAAGCCGGGAATGTCCGCAAAATCGGCCTCGTTGTCCGTGACGAGCGTAAGGCCGTGCGACAAGGCATGGGCCGCTATCAACCGATCGAAGCTCGCTCTCTTGAACGGCATTGTCGTGTAGGCGTGAGCGGCCTTGAGGTCGAAGCTGAGCACCGGAGCTTCCTCGACGAAGGCCTGGAGCTGGTCCAATCGGGGTGGCTTGCCCCTGACGGCCCCGTAGGCGACCTCCGCGTAGGCGATTGCCGAGGTCACGATATCGCCTTCGTCGCAGTCGGCAATCCGCCGCCGTAGGGCTTCGTTCATCGCCATAACCGTCATGATGATGGTGTTGCTGTCGAAGAGGTATCTCATTCCGGGTCTGCCGCCGGCTCTTCGGAATCCGGTCCGTTCCAGAGCAAGGGTCTTTCCGAGAAAAGCCGATCCTCAGGCTTGATCAGCTCAAGCCCGGTTGCCGAACCCCATACTTTTTCGACATTGAACTTCCGCTTCCGGGGCTCGACTGGTTCGAACGAGAAATGCTCGCCATCCTCGACCCGCAACTCCATCTCCATGCCGGCGGTCAGGCCCAGGCCCGCAGGGAGGCGAAGTGCAAGGGAGTTGCCCGATTTGAAAACTTTAGCCCGAAACGTCTTGACGTCTTTCGTTTTGAGCCAGGGCATCGATCCGTAAAGCCGCCCGATGCGGCTGCGATATTCTTCCTGTTCGTCTTTCACCCGGCTCATATCGGATCTCCGTATATACCTGACGTATATACATTTTGACGGCAATGTGCAAGGAACCTTGCGTAGTCCGGAGCGCTTCGCCGCGATGACCGAACCAACCTTCGACTGCCTGATCATAGGCGGCGGCCCCGCGGGCCTTACCGCGGCCATCTATCTCACCCGCTTCCACCTCACCGCGAAGCTGGTCGACGCCGGCAAGAGCCGGGCCGGGTGGATTCCGTGCACCCACAACCATGCCGGCTATCCCGACGGGATCAACGGCAAGGAGCTGCTCGCGCTGATGAAGGCGCAGGCGCAGAAATACGGGACTTCGATCGTCACCAGCCGCGTGACCCGGCTCGACGTCGTCGAGGGGGGGTTCAAGGCCGAATGGGGAGAAGGCTCGGTGGTGGCGCGAAAGGTCCTTCTCGCCACTGGAGTGACGAACCGCCGGCCGCCGATGGACGAGGATCTGCACGACGAAGCGCTCGCCCGGGGCCTCATCCGCTACTGCCCGATCTGCGACGGCTATGAGGTCACCGACAAGAAGGTGGGCGTGATCGGAAGCGGGTCGCACGGGATCGCGGAGGCCGTGTTCCTGCGCGGCTTCACGGAGGACATCACGCTCATCGCTCCTCACAGCGCCCACGATCTGAGCGCGGAGGACCAGGCCCGGCTGAAGGAATATGGGATCCAGACCCTGGACGGCCCCTGCTCCGCGGTCGCCGCCCACGAGGATTGCATCGTCGTCGACACGGCCGACGGCCACCACGCCTTCGACAGCGTCTATCCCGCCCTCGGGTCGGACATGCACAACGAACTCGCCCTCCAGGTCGGAGCGGAACTCAAGGACGGCAACATCGTCGTCGACAGCCACCAGCGAAGCAGCGTTCCCGGCCTCTATGCTGCCGGCGACATCGTCCTCGGGCTCGACCAGATCAGCCACGCCATGGGCGAAGGCGGGGTCGCCGCCGTCACCATCCGCAACGATCTCGCCAAGGAGCGGCAGATCAGGCGCGAGAAGCTGAGCGGATCGATAGCGGCGAAGAGCTCCGCCTAGCGTCATCCCGGCGGAGGCTGGAGCCCGAGGGGGTGAAAGGCGCCGAGTTCTTCACCCGCCGGGGCCCCAGCCTTCGCTGGGGCGACGGTCAGGCGAAAAAGTCCGGGTCCGCTACGATGCGCCCGTCGACGAGGTCCGCAATCCCCTCGCGGAACGGGACCATCGTCCGGCGGCCGTCGGGCTTCTCGATCTCCAATATGTCGCCGGCGCCGAAATCCTCGACCGCGACCACTCGCCCGAGCGGCTCGCCCGCCGCGCTTTCGCAGGGAAGGCCGATCAGGTCGGCGTGATAATATTCGCCCTCCTCCAGCGGCGGCAGAGCCGACCGGGGAACGGTGACGAGCAGGCCGCGCAGAGCTTCGGCGGCGGTCCGGTCCGGGACCTCCGCGAACCGGGCGATCGGGGTGCGGTCGCCCTTCAGCGAGGCCAGGGTGAGGAGCCTTTCCCCTACCCTCACCTGCCTGTGCCGCTTGAGACTGTCGGCGCTCTGCGCGAACAGCTTCAGGCGCACCTCGCCGCCGATGCCGTGAGCGCCGGCAATGGCGGCGAGTGCGACCTGATCTTCAGCCACCTTCGGAGTGACGGGGGCAGACCTGCCCCCGGCAGCTCTGCTCTCCGTCACTTATTCGGCCTTTTCGGCGCCCTCGGCGGGAGCGGCTTCGTCGGAGCCTTCGGCGGGCTCGCTGGTCGAGACGCCTTCGTTGGTCGCCTCGTCCGCGGGAGTGGCTTCCCCGTCGGAGGCGGGCGCCTCTTCGGCAGCCGGAGCTTCCTCGACCGCAGGAGCTTCGTCAGCGGCAGGCGCTTGGTCAGCGGCAGGCGCTTCGTCAGCGGCAGGAGCTTCCTCAGCCACTGGAGCTTCCTCGGCAGCCGGGGCCTCCTCAGCGGCGGGAGCCTCCTCGGCAGCGGGCGCTTCGGCTGCGGCTTCCTCGGCGACGACTTCGTCGGCGGCCGGAGCCTCTTCCTCGGCCGCGGCGGCGGTGGCGGCTTCAGCCTCGCGGGTGGCGCGCTCCTCGGCGCGCTCCTTGGCCTTGTCGCCGGGGACGCCCTTGTTCGGGTTGTTGCGCGCGGAGCGCTCGCGCACTCCGGCGGCATCGAGGAAGCGGGCGACACGGTCGCTGGGCTGGGCGCCTACCGAGAGCCAGTGGCGGGCCCGGTCGGCGTCGAGCTTCACCCGCTCGGGGCTGTCCTTGGGGAGGAGCGGATTATAGCTTCCGATCCGCTCGATGAACTTGCCGTCGCGCGCGGTGCGGGCGTCGGCGACGACGATCTTGTAATAAGGGCGCTTCTTCGCGCCGCCCCGGGAAAGCCGGATTGAAACTGACATTTGTGTAGTCCTTTCTTGAATTCGTCGCCCCAGCGCAGGCTGAGGCCCCGGCGGGTGAAGAGCAAAGGCGCCTTTCACCCGCTGGGATCCCAGCCTTCGCTGGGATGACGGTTGAAACCGTCACTTCTTCTTCATGAACTTCTCGAAGCCGGGCGGGAGGTTCATCGGGGCTGCGCCCGGGCCGGGAAGTCCGGGCATTCCGCCCGCGCCTCCGCCGGGAAGGCCGGGCATCCCGCCCATGCCCCCCATCCCGCCGAGGCCGCCGCCTCCGAACAGGGCGCCGAGCTTGCCGAGGCCGCCCATCTTGCGGATCTTCTTCATCGCGCCCGCCATGTCCTGGTGCATCTTGAGGAGCTTGTTCACCTCCTGAACCGTCCGTCCCGAGCCCTTGGCGACCCGGATCTTGCGCTTCGCGTTGAGCAGCTCGGGGCGCCTGCGCTCCTTCGGGGTCATCGAGCCGATGATCGCGTCGAGATGGACGAGCACCTTGTTGTCGATCCCGCTCGCCTCCATCGCTCCCGAGATCTTCTTCATTCCCGGAAGCATCGCCGCGAGCCCGCTGATCCCGCCCATGCGCTGCATCTGGCCGAGCTGGGAGCGAAGATCGTCGAGGTCGAACTGGCCCTTGGCCATCTTCTTCGCGAGGGCCTCGGCCTCCTCGACCTGGATCGTCTCCTGGGCGCGTTCCACCAGGCTGACGACGTCGCCCATTCCGAGGATGCGGCCGGCGACCCGCTCGGGATGGAAGGCTTCGAGCGCGTCGATCGCCTCACCGACTCCGGCGAACTTGATCGGCTTGCCGGTGACCGCGCGCATGGAGAGCGCGGCGCCGCCGCGCGCGTCGCCGTCGAGGCGGGTGAGGACGATTCCCGTAACGTCCACCTGGCCGGAAAAGCTGGAGGCGACGTTGACGGCGTCCTGGCCGGTCAAAGCGTCGACGACGAGAAGGATCTCGGTGGGCGCGGAGACGTCCGCGACCGCCTTCATCTCGTCCATGAGCGCCTGGTCGACATGGAGCCGGCCGGCGGTGTCGAGCAGCAGGACGTCATAGCCCTGCAGGCGCGCGGACTGGAGGGCCCGGCGGGCGATGTCGACCGGCTGCTGGCCGGCGACGATGGGAAGGGTCGTGACCTGCGCCTTCTCGCCGAGCACCCG
>DASVUW010000122.1:0-4200 GCA_036386845.1 Allosphingosinicella sp.
TCGATCTGCGCCTCGTCCTTGCCGCGTACCAGCCGAAGCCGCGCCGGCTCGGCAAATCCCGTGGAATCGAACACGATGCGCGACTCTCCGCCCTCCATCGAGGCGCGCGTCCCCTCGCTCCAGCTCTGCTCGATGAACGGCCGCTCGCTGATCGCCCGCCACTCTCCGCGGGTGCGCCATTCAAAGCCGTAGCCCCCGTCCTTGAGCACCAATGCGACCGGGCGATTGTCCATCATCGCCCGCTCGCGCGCGGCTTCGGCGCGGGCGGCGAGTCGAAGCGCTTCGCCGCGCAACTCTCCGCGCGGATCCGGCATCCCGAGGATCACCGCCGCCGATACCAGCCCGATGATGGTCAGGACGACAAGCAGCTCGACAAGCGTAAAGCCGCTTGTCCTCCCCATCGAAGATGGGGAGGGGGACCACCCGAAGGGTGGTGGAGGGGTAATTGGTGAAGACCTGGTCAATCTACCCCTCCACCATGCTTCGCATGGTCCCCCTCCCCATCGCTCCGCGATAGGGAGGACAATTCACTTGTCCCAGTTGCCGATGTCCGCATCCTCGCCTTCGCCCCCTTCGCGACCGTCCGCGCCGAAGCTGTAGATGTCGAAATCGCGTCCGTCCCGCCCGGGCGCGGCGTAGACATAGGCATTGCCCCACGGGTCCTTGGGCAGGCGCTTGACGTAGCGCTCCGCGACCACCGCCTGAAGGCCTTCCGACCCGCTCGGATAGCGAAGCTTGTTGAGGCGGTACATCTCGACCCCCTGCTCCAGCACCCCGACATCGGCCTTGGCCTTGGTGATCGCCGCCTTGTCGGTCGCCGGCATGACGTTGATGACGACGACGGTCGCGAGCAGCCCGATGATGACGATGACGACCATCAATTCGACCAGGGTGAAGCCTTCCTCTTGCCTCCCCATCGGAGATGGGGAGGGGGACCAGGCGAAGCCTGGTGGAGGGGTAAGCGGCGCAGGTCTGCGGGTTTTACCCCTCCACCACCCTTCGGGTGGTCCCCCTCCCCATCGCTTCGCGATAGGGAGGCAAAGTCCACGTATTTTCCTCATCCCATTCCTCCGGCCAATGTGTCGAGCTGCAGGATCGGCAGCAGGATTGAGAGCACGATCACCGCGACCAGTGCGCCCATCAGAACTATGATCGCCGGCTCGAGCAGGGCCAGCGCCGTCGTCGTGAAGCTGTCGAACTCGCGCTCCAGATAATCGGCGGCGCGCTCCAGCATAAGGTCAAGCCGTCCGCTCGCCTCGCCGCTGGCGGCGAGATAGACGAGCAAGGGTGGAAAGATGTTCGATCGCTTGAGTGCGCCCGACAGGCTGCCGCCGGTTCGAACCGCTTCGGCGATCTGGGCGGTGGCGGCGCGAAGGGCGCGGTTGTGGACGGTCTCCGTGGTCAGCTTCAGCCCCTCGAGCAGAGGCAGCCGGCTGGCCACCATGGTCGAGAGGGTGCGGGCCATACGGGCCGCGTGGAGATCGCGAAGAAGCCGGCCGATCAGCGGAATCCGAAGCAGGACTCGGTCGAAGCGAAGGCGCACGCCCTCGTCGCGAAGCGCTCGGGAGACGAGGAGGCCGATCGCGAAGAAGCCGAGCAGGATCGCCCACCACCATCCGGCGAGCAAGTGCGAGACGGCGATGACGGCCCGGGTGAGGAAGGGCAATTGCTGGCCTATATCCTCGAACTGCTCCACCACCCGGGGCACCACGAACACCATCAGCGCGAAGACGACGAAGACGGCGACGAGCGCCAGCACGGCCGGATAGGCCAGCGCGCTCAGCACCTTGCTCCTGACCTGAGCCTGGCGCTCGAGCAGGCCGGCAAGCCGCTCCAATATCTCCGGAAGGGTCCCCGACCCCTCCCCGGCCTGGACCATTCCGCGGTAGAGCGGCGGGAAGCTCGCGGGCTGGCGCGCCATCGCTTCGGAGAGCCGCCGCCCCTCAAGGACAGAGGCGTGGACCGACATGAGGACGTCGCGGACCGCGTCCTTCTCGGTCTGGCGGGCGATGGTTCGAAGCGACTCTTCCAGCGGGCTCACCTGGACCAGGGTCGACAATTGCCGGGTGAAGACGTTGAGCTGCCGCCCGTTCAGCTTCTTTCGGGCGAAGATCTGGCGCGAGAGCAGCGGCGGCGGAGCTTCCCCGCCCGAGCTTTCCATCTTGACCACGAACAGCCCGCGGGCGCTCAGTTTCTCGCGGGCTTCGTCGACCGTCTCGGCGCGGAGCGACCCGCGCCGCTCGCGCCCGGCGCGGTCGAGCACCAGATAGGCGAATTCAGACATCCTCGCTCTCGCGCCTCGACACGCGCACGGCCTCGCCGACGCTGGTCACGCCTTCGCGGACGAGTTGCTGGGCGGCGGCGGCCAGGTTGGGGCTGTTTCGGAAAGCGTGGGCCGAAATCTCCACTTCATCGCCGCCGGCGTTGATCAGCCGGCGGACATTGTCGTCGATCCGGACCGCCTCGAACACTCCGGTCCGGCCCTTGAAGCCGCTGTTCCCGCACTGGCCGCAGCCGCGCGGCTCGTGGACTATCGCCCCCGGCTGGAGACCGACCAGCGCCGCTGTCGCCGCATCCGCTTCGACCGGGGCCCGGCAGGCCGGGCACAGCCGCCGGACCAGGCGCTGGGCAATCACCGCGCGCAGGGTGGAGGCGAGCAGGAACGGCTCGACCTTCATGTCCCGCATACGGGTGATCGCTCCGATCGCGTCGTTGGTGTGGACGGTCGAGAGGACGAGGTGACCGGTCAACGACGCCTGGACTGCGATCTCGGCGGTCTCGCGGTCGCGGATTTCGCCGACCATCACCACGTCGGGATCCTGGCGAAGGATTGCTCGCAGCCCCGCCGCGAAGCTGAGGCCGACCTTCGGATTGACCTGGGTCTGGCCCACTCCGTCGACCGCATATTCGACCGGGTCCTCGACGGTGAGGATATTTCGGCTTCCGTCGTTGAGAAGCCGGAGCCCGGCATAGAGGCTGGTGGTCTTGCCCGATCCGGTCGGGCCGGTGACGAGCACGATACCGTTCGGCTCCGTGAGCGCGCCCGCGAACAGGGCATGGACCGACGGTGGCATCCCCAGCGAATCGAGGTCGATGCCCGCATTCTCCTTGTCGAGGATCCTGAGCACCACCCGCTCGCCCGCCCGGCTGGGCAAGGTCGAGACCCGGACGTCGAGCAGCTTGCCGCCCAGCGTGAGCCCGATTCGCCCGTCCTGAGGCACGCGGCGCTCGGCGATGTCGAGCCGGGCCATGACCTTGATGCGGCTGACCACGACGGGGGCGACATGGGCCGGCATTCGAAGGGTCTCGCGCAGCACCCCGTCGATCCGCATCCGGACCACCAGGCCCGTCTCGTAGGGCTCGATATGGATATCGGAGACGCCCTGGCGCGCCGCGTCGGCGATGATCCCGTTGATCAGCCGGATCGCAGGAGCGTCGTCCGCGCTGTCGAGCAGGTCGTCGGCGGTCGGCAGGTCGGAGGCGAGGTGGCTCAATTCGTCGCCGAGGCCGAGCGACCCCGCGGCGTCCGCGGCCGCCTGGTCGTCCATGGCGTAGCGTTCCGAGAGCAGTTTATCGAAACCCTCGGCCGTGACCGCCTCGACGGCAAGCGCCCTGCCGAGCACCCGCCGGGCCTCGATCAGCGCCTGCGGATCGGCCCCCTGACGAAATGCGACCCGGGCCTTTCCGTCCGATTCCCCCACCAGCGCGATCCCGTTCCGTTTGGCGAACAGGTAGGGAAGGTTGGCAGCCGGCTCGTCATCCCGGCGGAAGCCGGGACCTCGGGGAGACCCGCCGAGACCTTCCTCCACCAGGTCCCGGCTTTCGCCGGGATGACGGGCAGCGTTCACTGCGGAGTCCCCGCCGGGGGCGGCGGCGTTGCGGCGGGCGTAATCACCTGATCGCCGGGCTGGGCGGCCGGCGCATAGACGGCCGGATCGAGCGGCGGCGGCGGCGCGGGCGCCGGGTCGGGCGGAACCATTCCCATATATTCGCGGACCAGCTCGTCGATGGTCGGCTCCTCATTCGGATTCTGTTGATACTGCATTCCGCGGATGTAGCCGTAGCGCCGCTCGGTCATCGCCCGGGCATCGGCCGGCGAGCGAAGGATGGTCGGCCGGATGAAGACCATGAGGTTGGTCTTGGCCCGGCTCCGGCTCTTCGACTTGAACAGGTTTCCGATGGCGGGAAGGTCGCCGAGGA
>DASVUW010000123.1:0-2780 GCA_036386845.1 Allosphingosinicella sp.
CACCTCTTTGAATGGGAGAATGGAGGAGCGACGACGTCGCTCTAAATCAAGCTCATCCCTCGCTGAATCGGCGGGCATTCGAGTGCTGCGGCCCCTTTGGTCCTTTGGTGCTTTGGGTGAAATCAGGCCCTTGAGCCCAACCTCACAGCTAGCCCTTGACGAGGGTCACCTGCGCCACGTCTATCCCCCCGCCCCTGAAGCCCCCTTCGCAATACATCAGGTAGTAGCGCCACAGGCGGTGGAACGGCTCGTCGAAACCCGCCGGCAGCCGCCCCTCCTCTACCGCGGCGTCATAGCGGACTCGCCAGCGCTTGAGGGTCTCGGCGTAATGAAGGCCGAAGCCCCGCCGGTCCCGCCACTCGAGGCCGGCTTCGAGCGCCAGCGCCTTGAGCCTCGACTCGCTGATCAGCATCCCGCCCGGGAAGATGTAGGTCTGGATGAAGTCGGCATTGGCGGCATAATCGTCGAACAGGGGCTCGCGGATCGAGATGAACTGGAGGGCCGCCCGCCCGCCGGGCTTCAGAAGCCGTGCGATGCTCTCCAGGTAGATCGGCCAGTAATCCTGGCCCACCGCTTCGACCATCTCGACACTGGCGACGGCGTCATATTGGCCCTGCGCGTCGCGATAATCGGTGAGCTCGATCGCGCATTGCCGGGAGAGGCCAGCCGTCTCGAGCCGCCGTTCGGCGAAGGCCTTCTGCTCCGCGGACAAGGTGAGGCCGTCGACCTCCACCCTGTAATCGCGCGCCGCGATTTCAGCGAGCGAGCCCCAGCCGCAGCCTATGTCGAGCAGGCGCTGGCCGGACCCGAGCTCGAGCCGGTCCAGCAAAAGCCTGAGCTTGCGCGCCTGGGCTGCCTCGAGCGGCTCCTCGTCCGAGATCGGCTCCGCGAAGACCGCGCTCGAGTAGGTCATTCCCGGGTCCAGCCAGGCCCGGTAGAAATCGTTGCCGAGGTCGTAATGGTGGGAGATGTTCTCCCGCGCGCCTTGCTTGTCGTTGGAGCGGAAGCGGTGGGCGATGCTGTTGACCAGCCGGAACAGCCCCTTGGCCCGGGCGGTGGCGCCGAGGCTTTCCGCATTGAGCATGAACAATTCGAACAGCGGTACGGGGTCTGGAGACGACCATTCGCCCTGCTCCCAAGCCTTGTACCAGCCGACCGAGCCCGAGGTGACCAGCCGGGCGAGCGAACGCCAGCTGTGCAGGTGAACGATGGGCCGCGGACCGGGACGGCGGCCGCCCAGCAGGCGCGTCGACCCGTCGGGGAGCGTGGCCTCGATCGCCCCCTGCTCGAGGCCTTTGTCGATCCGGTCGAGGATCCGCGACAAGCTCCCCGAAAGCAGGTGCGCGAGCCGCCCGCCGCCGGTGGCGAATCGGCGGTCGGCTGCGACGAGATGACGCCCGCGGGGCTGCTGGTTCATGGCGCGCTTGGTGGCGGGTTTGCGGAATCGGCGCAAGCTCGTCGTCCCAGCGAACGCTGGGACCCCGTGGGGCGAAAGGCGCAGAAGGTCGAGCAGCGCTTCACACCGCCCGTGTCCTTCACCCGCCGGGGCCCCAGCCTTCGCTGGGGCGACGGGCTAGATGACGTGCGGCTCCTTCGTCACCATCCAGCTCTGCCCCTTCGAGACCAGCGCCTGCAAATCGGGCTTCTTGCCCACGCTGGCTTCCTCGTTCTGGCGGACGACCGCGCTTTCGAAGGTCGGGGCGGGATCCTCGTAGAGGACTCCCAGGGCGGTAGGAAAGGCTCCAGAGGGCATCTCGACCAGCATGTGCGCGACTGAGCGGTTCCTCGGGTCGTGGACGAGCACGCCTGCGGACTGCCAGTCGCCGCCCTCGACCTCCACGACCTTGAGCGCCAGCGCCTCGCGGTCGAGCGCGATTCCGCGGGCGCCGCCGGCGAACAGCATCGGCTCGCCCGCCTTCAGCCATAGCTGGTTGCCGCTATTCTCCTTGGCGGTGAAGGGCGCGAAGACGTCGTCATTGTAGACGATGCAATTCTGGTAGATCTCGACGAAGCTCGCGCCCTTGTGGGTGTGGGCGGCCTTCAGCACTTCGGGCAGGTTCTTGTGGACGTCGATCGCTCGCGCGATGAACCGCGCGCCCGAGCCCAGCGCGAAGGCGCAGGGGCTGACGGGCCGGTCGACCGACCCGAACGGGGTCGAGGGCGAGCGCGTTCCGGCGCGGCTGGTCGGCGAATATTGCCCCTTGGTGAGGCCGTAAATCTCGTTGTTGAACAGCAATATCTGGCAGTCGAGGTTGCGGCGAAGCACGTGCATCGTGTGGTTGCCGCCGATCGACAAGGCGTCGCCGTCGCCGGTGATGATCCAGACGTCGAGCTCGGGCCGGGCGAGCTTGATCCCCGTCGCGAAGGTCGGGGCACGGCCATGGATGGTGTGGAAGCCGTAGGTCTCCATATAATAGGGAAAGCGGCTCGAGCAGCCGATGCCTGAGACGAAGACCGTGTTCTCGGGCCTGACGCCCAGTTCCGGCATGGTCCGCTGAACGGCCTTCAGGACGGCATAATCCCCGCATCCAGGGCACCAGCGAACCTCCTGGTCGGTCGCGAAATCCTTGGCGGTGAGCTTGGTCAATTCGTTCATGGCTACCTCGTCGCCCCAGCGAAGGCTGGGGCCCCAGGGGGTGAAAATCTCGGCCGGCCCATTCCCGTCGCCCCAGCGAAGGCTGGGGCCCCGGGGGGCGAAGGGCGCTGGCGGGTGTGGAGCGCTCCAACGGCGCCGGCGCTTTTCACTCGCCGGGGTCCCAGCCTTCGCTGGGACGACGGAC
>DASVUW010000124.1:0-2194 GCA_036386845.1 Allosphingosinicella sp.
AGCCAACCGACCGCGCCGCCATAGGGGCCGCGCTTCGTCTTCTCGAACCGGCGCAGCAGCTCCGTGGCTCGGATCTTGGGCGCGCCGGTCAGGGTGCCGACGTTGAGGCAGGCCTGGAGCGCGTTAAGCGCGTCATATCCAATCCGCATCGTGCCGATCACGGAAGAGACGAGATGCATGACCCGGGCGTAACGCTCGACCGTCATCAGCCTGGCGACGCGCCGAGTCCCGGGGACGGTGATACGCGCGACGTCGTTACGCGCGAGATCGACCAGCATCATGTGCTCCGCGAGCTCCTTCCCGTCGAGCCGGAGCTCGGCTTCGAAGCGGTCGTCCTCGTCCGGAGTCGCTCCGCGCGGGCGGGTGCCGGCGATCGGCTTGACCTCCAAAGTCTTCCACCCCTGCTGGAGGAAGACCCGGACCGATGTCTCCGGAGAGGCTCCGAACAGCTGATAGCCCTGCCCCGACACGAAGAAACGATATGGACTTGGGTCCAGCCTGCGCAGCGCGTGGAAGGCGAGGAGCGGATCGGCGCAGGGGGCGCGGAAGGTGCGGGACGGGACGACCTGGTAGATATCGCCGGCGACGATGTGCTCCTTGAGGGCTGCCACGATGGCGGCATAGCCTTCGTCGTCCAGATCGACCTCGACCCCATCCATCGGCGCCGGCGCCGGGGGTTCCGGAAGCGGCGCAGGGGCGACGCAGCGTTCGTAGAGCCGGGCAAGCCGCGACGCCGCGTCGTGATGGGCTTCCCGCCCTTGGCCGAATGCGGTGCACACCAGCCGCGGCGCGGCGCCCGGCTCGAACACGATCAGGGATTCGGCGAGCCAGTAGACGGAATCGGGAAAGCCGAGCGGATCCTCCCGGTTGGCCGGAAGAGTTTCGAACAGATCGACCTGGTCGAAGGCGCTGACCCCGAGAAGAGCGATCGTGAACGGCTCCTCGCGGGAGGCCGAATGGAAGCCGGTGAGGAAGCGAAGCACGTCGAGCGGCGAGAGGGCGAGCAGCCGCGCTTCCGCGTCGTCCCCGGATATGCCGGGGAAAACCAGGCCAAGCCGATCGCCCTCATCGGAAACGATCCGGTCCCGGAAATGCCGCCGGACCTGTCCGAGCGCTTCGCGGCCCCCCGCCGACAAGGCGTCGAGGGCCACGTGCTGCGCGCGCGTTTCGATCCGGAGCGCCGCCTGGTCCATCAGCAGGCTCGGGCCGACGTTGCGCTCGAGAAGTGCTGTATCGATGCGGCGGCCTCCGTCGGTGAGGGCCGCGAACAGCGCCAGCGGATCGAGCGAGGAAGGAAGGCGCCGCTGGAGCGCGACCGCCTGCCCCGGAGCAGTGCCGTGCATCAAAGCTCTCGCCCGACCGCCCGGACGACCGGCGCCAGCGCGGCCATCAAGGCCGAGAATTGCTCGGGGTAAAGCGACTGGGCGCCGTCGGAGAGCGCTACCGCCGGATTCTCGTGCACCTCGACGAGGAGCCCGTCGGCCCCGCAAGCCGCGGCGGCGAGGGACATGGGAGCGACCAGATCGCGGATACCGGTGCCGTGCGAGGGGTCGACGAGCACCGGGAGGTGGGTCCTCTGCTTGATGTAGGGAATGGCGTTGAGGTCGAGCGTGTTGCGATACCCCGTCTCGAACGTGCGGATGCCGCGCTCGACGAGCACGACCTGGTCGTTGCCGGCGGCGAGGAGATATTCGGCGGCGAGCAGCAGCTCATCCACCGTGGCGGACATTCCCCGCTTGAGCAGGACAGGCCGCCGGGTCTTTCCCACCGCCCGCAAAAGGGAGAAATTCTGCATGTTGCGGGCGCCGATCTGAAGCGCGTCGGCACGGTCGACGATGAGGTCGAGATCGGCGGTGTCCATCACTTCGGTGACGACTGGAAGGGCGAGCTCGTCCCCCACCTCGCGAAGCAGCTCCAATCCCGCGGGGCCATGGCCGGCGAAGCCGTAGGGGCTGGTGCGCGGCTTGTAGGCGCCTGCCCGAAGCGCCGTCGCTCCCGAGGCTTTCACCGCGGCCGCGGTGTTAAGCAGCTGATCGCGGTTCTCGACGGCGCAGGGCCCGGCGATCACCCGGAATGCGCTTCCCCCGAAGGCGACGTTGCCGATCCTGACGATGGTGTCGTGAGGATGAAGCTCCCGGCTGACGAGCTTGTATGGCGCCAGGATCGGCTTCACCGATTCGACGGCCGGGTCGCT
>DASVUW010000125.1:0-2154 GCA_036386845.1 Allosphingosinicella sp.
GGTGATGCAGGTGAAGGTGCCGAGCGGGATGGAGGCGGTGACGTCCTTGAGGTTGTTGGCGCGGGCGCCCTTCACCGTGAGCTTCTTGCCGTTGCCCTTGCGCCTGGATGCCGGGACGGCGACGGAGCGCCGTCCCGTCAGGTAGTCGGCGGTCAGGCTCTTCTCGTTCGCGAGCACCTCTTCCAAAGTGCCTTTCGCGACGACCTCGCCGCCATGGGCTCCGGCGCCGGGGCCCATGTCGATGACATAGTCGGCGGTTCGGATGGCGTCCTCGTCATGCTCGACGACGATGACGGTGTTGCCGAGGTCGCGGAGGCGCTTCAGCGTGATCAGGAGGCGGTCGTTGTCGCGCTGGTGGAGTCCGATCGAGGGCTCGTCGAGGACGTAGAGGACTCCGGAGAGGCCGGAGCCGATCTGGGAGGCGAGGCGGATGCGCTGGCTCTCGCCGCCCGACAGGGTGCCGGAGGTGCGGTCGAGGTTGAGATATTCGAGGCCGACATTGTTGAGGAAGCCGAGGCGCTCGTTGATCTCCTTGAGGATGGCCCGGGCGATCTCCTTCTGCTGCGGGCCGAGCTTCTCCTCCAGAGTCGAGAACCATTCGAGGGCGTGGCGGACGGAGCGGCGGGTGGACATGGAGATGTCCTCGCCGGCGATCTTGACGGCGAGCGGCTCGGGGCGGAGGCGGGCGCCGTTGCAGGTCTCGCAGGGGGCGGAGGACTGGTATTTGGCGAGCTCCTCGCGCATCCAGGCGCTCTCGGTCTGGAGCATCCGGCGGTTCAGGTTTCCGATCACGCCTTCGAAGGGCTTGCGGACATCGTAGCTTCTCTTGCCGTCGATGAAGCGCAGGGTGACGGGCTTGCCTTCGGTCCCGAAGAGGATGGTGTTGCGGATCTCGTCGGAGAGCTCGTTCCAGGGCGTCTCGAGGCTGAAGGCGAACTCCCGGGCCAGGGAGCCGAGGACCTGCATGTAATAAGGGCTTGGCGGGTTGGACTTGGCCCAGGGGACGACGGCGCCGCGCTTGATCGAGAGATTCTCGTTGGGGACGACGAGCTCGGGATCGAAGAGGAGCTTCTCGCCGAGGCCGTCGCAGGCGGGGCAGGCGCCCTGGGGCGCGTTGAAGCTGAACAGGCGGGGCTCGATCTCGGCGATGGTGAAGCCGGAGATCGGGCAGGCGAACTTCTCGGAGAAGACGAGGCGGCCTGGCGGGGCGTTGTCGCCGAGGACCTGCTTCTTGAGCCCCTCCCCTTCAGGGGAGGGGTTGGGGTGGGGGCTGTCCTCGGACGCAGCAGAACTGACATCCCCCACCCCCGGCCCCTCCCCTGAAGGGGAGGGGGGAGCGTCGGCGGGATCCAGGTACACCAGCCCTTCCGCCAGCTTCAGCGCCTGCTCGAGGCTGTCGGCCAGCCTCGTCTCTATGCCTTCGCGGACGACCAGGCGGTCGACCACGACCTCGATGTCGTGCTTGTACTTCTTGTCGAGGGCGGGGGCGTCCTCGATGTCGTGGAAGGCGCCGTCGATCCGCACCCGGGCGAAGCCGGCCTTCTGCCACTCCGCCA
Organism: Allosphingosinicella sp.; assembly: GCA_036386845.1. Taxonomy (GTDB): domain Bacteria; phylum Pseudomonadota; class Alphaproteobacteria; order Sphingomonadales; family Sphingomonadaceae; genus Allosphingosinicella. Next base: position 1,557 of record DASVUW010000125.1, read on the forward strand.
GCTCCTTCCTATACTCGCCCTTGCGGCCCCGGACGACGGGGGCGAGCAAATAGAGGCGGGTGCCTTCGGGGAGGGCCATGACCCGGTCGACCATCTGGCTGACGGTCTGGGCCGAGATGGGAAGGCCGGTGGCGGGGCTGTAGGGCACTCCGACCCGGGCCCACAAGAGGCGCATGTAATCGTAGATCTCGGTGACCGTGGCGACTGTCGAGCGCGGGTTGCGGCTCGTCGTCTTCTGCTCGATCGAGATTGCGGGGGAGAGGCCCTCGATATGATCGACATCGGGCTTCTGCATCATCTCCAGGAACTGGCGCGCATAGGCGCTGAGGCTCTCGACGTAACGGCGCTGCCCCTCGGCGTAGATGGTGTCGAAGGCGAGCGAAGATTTGCCCGAGCCGCTGAGCCCGGTGATGACGGTCAGGGTCTCGCGCGGAATGTCGACATCGACGTTCTTGAGATTGTGCTCGCGCGCTCCGCGGACGCTCAGGTGGGTCAGCATCGCGCAGGCGCTCGCTTCGGCAGATGGGTCAGCATAAGAATGGCTGTTCCAGATTTGTTCTAATGTGGCAAGGGGCGCCACGTCCGAAACGCGACCGGT
>DASVUW010000126.1:0-9463 GCA_036386845.1 Allosphingosinicella sp.
AGGATATTCAAGCCGGTCCCATCCTGAATACGCAGAACTTGTTGCCGTCAGGATCCCTGAAATAGGCGCCGTAGAACGCGCGGTCCCCTTCCGGCCCGCGCAAGCCAGGCGCACCCTCGTCGCTTCCGCCCAGCTCAAGGGCCCGGGCGTGAAGCCGGTCGACCTTGTCCCGGCTGTCCGCCACGAGGGACACCATGGCGCCGTTGCCGGGGCTTGCCGGCCCGCCGTCATAGGGCGGGGTGATCGCCACCCCCGGCTTGCCCCAGCCCGTGCCGTAGAGGGTGAAACCCCTCTCGAGCTCCATCAGCCGTGAGGCGCCCATCTCCGCGAACAGAGCGTCGTAAAAGGCCCGGCTCCGATCGAGATCGTCCGTTCCAAGCGTGACGTAGCCGATCATCGCTCACCCCTCCTTGGTCGCGGCGGTGCATTCGCCGACGCGGCGGCCGGACAGGCGCATCTCCATCGTCATCGCCTTGCCCATCATGTCGGTTTCGGATTTCATCGTCATGTCGATGCTTTGCGGGGTGTAGCGGCCGTCCATCGTCATCTGGGTCTTCCCGGTTCCGCCCTGGCCCTCGCAGACGGTCCTGCCCTGGATTCGCCCGCCGGACCAGGTGAAGCCCTCCGACTTGCAATTGCCCGGATTCTCCTTGGTGAACATGTCGGCGCTCGGCCCCTTGGCCTCCTCCGGGGTCATGCAGGTGCGGCTCGCTTTGCCGCCCTCCTTCTTCATCGCGTCCGCCACGCCTTCGGGAAGGCCTTCGACCTTCACGTTGACGACGTCCATCTTCATTTCCCATTCGCCGGGCTGGAGGTTCACTCCGGACCCGGACCCCGACCCCGACCCCGATCCGGACCCGCTGACCGAACCGCCGCCTCCGCTTCGAGCCTCCGCGGCCGAGCCGTTGCCTGCGCTTTCGCCCTTCTCGCCGCCGGAGCTTCCGCACGCAGCCAGCGCCATCGCAGCGGCGCCCAGGATCAGTTGGGTCTTCATTCTCTTTCCCCCTTCTTGTGGATCAATTGCCGGCCGGGCTCCCGCCGGGCCGGAGCAGGTCGAGCACCGCCACCGTCATCGCTTCCGTGCCGAGGCGGACCGACGACTCGGGATCGATCTTGAACAGGGGCGAGTGGTGCGACGGGACCGGCGGCCCTCCCGAGCGGGCGGCGTCGAACGCCGGCTGAGGGGTGCCTCCGACCGAGAAATAGAAGCCGCGAACGCCGTGCTCGGGCTGGACGAAATAGGTGAAGTCCTCCGCGCCCATGCTTTCCTGCGAGAACGGGACCACCGTCCCCGCCGGAAGCGCCTGGGCCCAGGCGGTCCGGACCCGCTGCGCGAGCGCAGGCGTGTTGCTGGTCGTCGGAGTGCCTTCCGACACCTTCACTTCCGGAAGTCGGTTCTCCGCGACCCCGTGGGCCCTGGCGATACCCTTGGCGATCCGGTCGATCGCGGCGAGCAGCTGCTTCCTCGTCGCCTCATCATTGGCCCGAACCGTGATCTGGAGATCGGCCCGGTCGGAGATGATGTTGTGCTTGGTCCCGGCGTGGAAAGAGCCGACCGTTACCACCGCCGGCGACAGCGGCCCGACTTCGCGGCTGACGATCGACTGTAGCGCGGTGACGATTTGGGCGCCGATATAGACCGGGTCCTTGCCGGTATGCGGCGCGGCGCCGTGCGCTCCGACCCCGTGGACGGCGATGTCGACGCTGTCGGCGGAGCTGTACATCAGGGCATCGGCGCCGCTCACCGTGCCCGTGCGCATCCCGGAATTGACGTGGAAGCCGAGCGCGTAATCAGGCTTCGGGAAGCGCGTGTAGAGGCCGTCGGCGAGCATCGCCTTGGCGCCGCCGACCCTCTCTTCGGCCGGCTGGCCGATGAAGACGACCGTTCCGCGCCACCGGTCCTTCGATGCCGCCAGCTGGCGGGCGGTTCCGATCAGCGACGTGATGTGAACGTCGTGGCCGCAGGCATGCATCACGGGCGATTCGACTCCGTCGATTCCGACCTGCCGCGCGGTCGAGGCGTAAGCCAGTCCGCTCTTTTCCGCGACAGGAAGACCGTCCATGTCGGCCCGGATCAGGACGGTCGGCCCGTCGCCGTTCCTCATCACCCCGACGACTCCGGTGCCGCCGACACCCTCGGTCACCGTCGCGCCTTCCGCGCGAAGCGCCTTTGCGAGGATCCTGGCGGTGCGGTTCTCCTTGAAGCTGAGCTCCGGATTGCGATGGAAATCGACGAACATTGCGCCCAGGCGCTTGTCGTAGTCCGCCTTGATTGAATCGGTAAACTCGGCCGCCGAGGCCGGCGCCGAGACGAGGGTACAGGCAAGGAGCAGAGACTTCAGACGCATTCGGGGACCTCCGGGGATTCGAGGCATCCTAAGGACCCAACTCAACAGCGGCAACGCGTACCTAAATCCTCCCCCGGATTTCCGGGGGAGGGGGACCATGCGAAGCATGGTAGAGGGGTTCTTTCAGACTCCGGAGGACCCCTCCACCACCCTTCGGGTGGTCCCCCTCCCCTGCAAATGCAGGGGAGGATTTTAGGGTGAATCCCCCCACAAAGCTTCGAACAGCCGCTCCACGTCCCCTTCGTCATTATAAAGATGCGGCGTGATCCGCATCCGCTCGCCGCGCAGCGAGACATGGACTCCGGCGGCAGCGAGCCTTTGCTCTATCCCCTCGGGCAGGCCTCCGGGAAAGCGCACCGAGAGGAAATGGGGCGCCCTCCCCTGCTGCCCTTTGATCTCCCGCTCGAGCAGCCGGGCTTCGATCGCGGCCGTCATGGTGCCGAGGGTTTCCGAAATGTCCGCGACACCCCAGTCGATCAGCTGTTCGATCGCCGCCCCGGCCACCGGCAAAAGGGCGAAATTGGCCCTCTCGCCCATGTCGAAACGACGGGCCCCGGCGGCGAAGCGCTCGTCGTAATCGGTGAGGCTCCGGAAATCCCGGGCGTTGCTCCGGACGATCCAGGCTTCCTCGAGCGGGCGACCCTGCTGGTGGCGCGGGGCGACGTAGAGGAAGCCCAGGCTGTAGGGGCCCATCAGCCACTTGTATGCGGTCGCGATCAGATAGTCCGGGTCGACCGCGGCAAGGTCGAGCGGCAGTGCGCCGGTCGACTGGGTGGTGTCCAGCACCAGGGCGGCGCCGACCGAACGGCAGCGCCGGCCGATCGCCTCGAGGTCGATCATCGTCCCGCACACCCAATGGGTATGCGGTGCGACGACGAGCGCGGTGTCGCGGTCGATCGCCTCCAGGATCGCGGCGCTCCAGTCTTCCCCGTCCGGCCTGGCGACCGTCACCACCCGAGCCTCGGCCCGCTGCGCAAGCGCCCGCGACGCGAGGATTCCCGACGGGAAGTCGTCGGCCAGGGTAACGATCTTCTGGCCGGCCGCCACGGGCACGTTGGTCATCACCGTCGCCATCGCGTAGCTGACCGAGGGGACGATCGCGACGTCGTCGGCCGCGGCCCCGATCAGCCTTGCGAACAGCTCCCGCACCCGCTCCGATTCGTCGAACCAATGCTCGGCCTTCAGCATCCAGGGATGCGCCTTGCGCATGAGCCCGGCGCGCCCCGCCTCGCCCGCCGCCTCGAGCAGCGGCGACATCTTCGCGCAGTCGAGATAGGCGACCTCCCGGGGCAAGTCGAACAGGTGACGCTGGCACGGGATGAGGGGCATCAGCCCCCCTTGCCGCCGCTATGTCCGACCATCGGCGGGCCGTCCGCCGCCGCCGGAGCGGCGCAGGTGGGACCGGTCCGCCGGCCGGTGACCTTGCTGTTCATCACGAAGTCGCCGTCGCCGGGAAGGAAGGAGGTGGCGGTCGACGTGCCTTCGAAGCTTTCGCCTTTATAGGTCCCCTGGACGGACACCATCACCTTGCCCTCCAGAGCCTCGCGCTCGCATTCGAGCGCCAGGTTCAGACGGCCTCCGCTGATGTAACGATCCTTATATTCGCACTCGTAGCCGACTCCCGCGAACATCTCGGCCGGCGGCTTGTCCTCCTTGCCGGGCTCGATGCAGGCCGGGGCTGCCGTCTTATCGCCCGCGACCGCCTTGAGCGCCGGAGTCGCCTTGTCGGTGGAGCGGAAATCGCTGACCACCGAGCTGATCTCCCACTGTCCCGCCTGAAGCACGTCGGCGGCCTCGGCGGCCTTCTTTTCCTCGCCGCCGCCCGAGCAGGCGGCAAGCAGGCACAATGGCACCACGATCAGTCCACGCATCCCCCGTCTCCCCTTTTGTTGTGGCCGCGAAGCTAGCGCGAATGCGCAGGGATGACCATATAGCGGCCATGTCGATAATGATCAGGACCGGCCTCGACGAGCCGGAGACGGGGCAGTCCTTCGTCCCCCACCGCCCCAAGCGCCCGGAAAAGGCGGAAGGCGGAAGGAAGCTCAGGATCGTCTCCGACTACGAGCCGGCCGGAGACCAGCCGGTGGCCATCGCCGAGCTTGTCGAGGCCGCGCGCCAGGAGGAGCAGACCCAGGTCCTTCTCGGAGTGACCGGCTCGGGCAAGACCTATACCATGGCCAAGGTGATCGAGGCGCTTCAGCGCCCCGCCCTCGTCCTCGCGCCCAACAAGATCCTCGCCGCCCAGCTCTACGGCGAGTTCAAGAGCTTCTTCCCGGACAACGCGGTCGAATTTTTCGTCAGCTATTACGATTACTATCAGCCCGAAGCCTACGTCCCCCGGTCCGACACCTACATCGAGAAGGAAAGCTCGGTGAACGAGGCGATCGACCGGATGCGCCACTCGGCCACGCGCTCGCTCCTCGAGCGCGACGACGTCATCATCGTCGCCTCCGTCTCCTGCCTCTACGGAATCGGCTCGGTCGAGACGTACAGCGCCATGACCTTCACCCTGAAGAAGGGCGATTCGGTGGACCAGCGAGAGATCGTCAGGAAGCTCGTCGCGCTCCAGTACAAGCGCAACGACCAGGGCTTCGGCCGCGGCAATTTCCGCGTCCGCGGCGACACGCTCGAAGTCTTCCCGTCCCACTATGAGGACATGGCCTGGCGGATCGCCTTCTTCGGCGACGAGATCGAGGAGATCGTCGAGTTCGATCCGCTGACCGGAAAGAAGATCGCCGCGCTCGATTACGTCAAGGTCTACGCCAACAGCCACTATGTCACGCCTGGCCCGACCCTGAAGCAGGCCATGGGCGCGATCCGGCACGAACTCACCGAACGGCTCAAGGAGCTGGTCGCCGAAGGCAAGCTGCTGGAGGCCCAGCGGCTCGAGCAGCGGACCAATTTCGACCTGGAGATGATCGCCGCCACCGGCTCGTGCGCCGGGATCGAGAATTACAGCCGATTCCTGACGGGCCGGCTGCCGGGGGAGCCGCCGCCCACTTTGTTCGAATATCTGCCCGAGAACGCGCTGCTCTTCGTCGACGAGAGCCACCAGACGGTGCCCCAGATCGGAGCGATGGCGCGAGGCGACCACCGCCGCAAGATCACGCTCGCCGAATATGGCTTCCGACTTCCGAGCTGCATCGACAACCGCCCGCTGCGCTTCAACGAATGGGACGCGATGCGCCCGCAGACCATCGCCGTCTCCGCGACTCCGGGCCCCTGGGAGCTCGAGCAGACCGGCGGGGTCTTCGCCGAGCAGGTCATCCGCCCCACCGGCCTCATCGACCCGCCGGTCGAGATCAAGCCGGTCGAGGACCAGGTCGACGACCTCATCAACGAGGCCCGGATTACCGCACGGAAGGGCTACAGATCGCTCGTAACCACACTGACCAAGCGCATGGCGGAGGACCTGACCGAGTTCATGCACGAGGCCGGGCTCAAGGTCCGCTACATGCACAGCGACGTCGAGACGCTGGAGCGGATCGAGCTGATCCGTGACCTCCGCCTCGGGGTCTACGACGTCCTCGTCGGAATCAACCTGCTCCGCGAAGGCCTCGACATCCCCGAATGCGGCCTCGTCGCCATCCTCGACGCCGACAAGGAAGGGTTCCTCCGGTCCGAAACCTCGCTCATCCAGACGATCGGCCGCGCCGCCCGCAACGTCGAGGGGCGGGTAATCCTCTACGCCGACCGAACCACCGGCTCGATGGAGCGCGCCCTTCGCGAGACCGACCGCCGCCGCCAGAAGCAGCTCGAATATAATGCCAAGCACGGGATCACCCCGACGACGATCAAGCGCAACATCCAGGACATCCTCGCCCACGTCTCCAACCGCGACTCGGTGATGGTCGACACCGGCGACGAGGACCGCCCCAACCTCGTCGGCCACAACCTCAAGGCCTATATCGCCGACCTCGAGGCCAGGATGCGCAAGGCCGCCGGGGATCTCGAGTTCGAGGAAGCCGGCAGGCTCCGCGACGAGATCCGGAGGCTCGAGGCGGACGAGCTCGGAATCCCCGACCACGAGAAGAAGGCGCCCCTCCTCGGACACTCGACCGAGGGCAAGCCGGGCACGCGCAAGACCCGCTTCGGCAAGCAGCAGGCGATCCGGATGGGGAAGAAGATGGGGGCGCGGCGGTAACCTCTTTCGCAATATCCAATATAGTGCTATAGTGCTATCGTTCGGGAGCGCTATAATGCAGATAGACATCGACTTTGAGGTGTTTAAAGCCCTGACCTCCCTACGTAAGCGTGAGAGCCACACGTATAACGACGTACTTCGGGAGCTGCTGAAGCTGAAACCATCCGGCGATGAGTCCCCCGCCTCAGTTGCCCTATCGAAGGGCCTTCTGCTGCGAGGGGGACTTTTTCTGCCTGACGGCACACGCCTTCGAGTCACCTACAGGGGTATCGAGTACCTGGCTGAAATTAAGAATGGGCGTTGGGTCGACCAGGCAGGTACCGAGCATGCTAGCCCTTCCGCCGCAGCTCAGCATATTACAAAGACGAATGTGAACGGATGGCGGTTCTGGGAGGCAAAGCGCCCGAGCGACGTTGATTGGCGCAAGCTCGATGTCCTGAGCTCGGTCCGATGATCTGCTCCTTCGACGACTCCGAAACCGAGGGCATCTGGAACGGCGAACGCAGCCGGCGGCTGCCGCCCGACATCCAGAACCCCGCCCGTCGGAAGCTTCGCGCAATCAACCGGGCCCGCAAACTGCATGACTTGCGCGTGCCGCGGGGCAACCGCCTGGAGGAGTTGAAGGGGAACCGCAAAGGGACATATAGTATCCGCATCAACGACCAATGGCGCATTTGCTTTCGCTGGGTTGACGGAGACGCTCACGATGTCCGGATCGAGGACTACCATCGCGGATGAGGACCGGCTGGCTAATCCCCACCCGGGCGACATTCTGCGCGAGGATTTTCTGATCGGCTCTGAAATTCCTCTGGCTGAAGTGGCCGAAGGCACCGGCCTTTCGGAGAAGCGGCTGAACGCACTGCTCGATGCGACCGAAGATGTGGACGCCGACGCAGACCTGAGGCTCGCGCGCTATTTTGGCATGTCGGAAGGCTTTTTCCTGGGTCTCCAGAACGACTTCGACCTGGAGGAGGTGCGGCGCGCACGCGGCTGGGAGCTCGACCGCATCGTCCCCCGCGCCGCCTGACCTCGACCGTCATGCTGAACTTGTTTCAGCATCCAGGCCTCCGCCTCCCCGCGCATAACCAGCTGGACCCTGAAACGAGTTCAGGGTGACGCTGCAGCTCGCTCCCCCTCAACGCTTCGCCGGAAGCACCTTGGGATTGCGAAGAAGTGCCGCCGACAGAAGGGCGGCCAGCAGCCCGATCGGGAAAATCTCAGTGAAGGTGAGAGGAATCCGGATCAGCGGATTGGGGTAGTTGGCCCTCACCCATTCATGTTTGGCCATCTCCCGGCTCACCTCCGCGGCGCTCTTGCCCTGGGCCCGCAAGTCTTCGGCGATCCCGGCCAGGTAATCGTCCATGAAGCGATAGCCGGTGGCGGCCAGATAGACCTCCCAGACGAGGATGTAGGCGACAGCCGCCACGGCCGCGATCGCCAGCCCCATCAGGAAAGCCCGCTTGAACCGGATTACGCCGCCATGCTCGACGTCGCGATAGCGCTTCACACCCACGAACATGAAGATCATGGCGACCATCATGACCAGGAAGCCGAACCACATCGAGGCGAAGAAGCTGTCGCGGTCGGCGGCGAGGATTCCGGTCAGCATGACCGAGATGATCACCAGCCCGGCCAGCGATCCGTAAGTGAAGGCGTATTTCTTCGTCGGCGGCTCCCCTTTTGAATGACTCGCCGTGGATAAGGCGGTCGAAGGCCGGAGGGATATCGCCCGAACGGGGTGATCTGGCGGATTTCGCCTCAAGGAATGAGCGCCAGCCACCGCGCCTTTTCGATCGCACCCATTCGGTTGGCGACCTCCAGCTTCTCGTAGAGCCGAGAGACGTGCGTCTTCACCGTGTTGGGCGAGATCCCGAGCGTTCGCGCCAATTCCTTGTTCGACCGGCCCGAGGCGAGCAGCTCCAATATCTCGCATTCGCGCGGCGTGAGGCCGATCGAGCGGATTGCCGCCTCGTTGCGCTCGAAGCCCGATGCCGCCGGCCGCGGAGTCTGCCTGAGCCCCGCCCAAAGCCCGAGCGCGACGAACGCCGCGGCGACGACCGCGACGTAGATCTCGGTCGAAAATGCCCGCATCACGTAGCGATGCTCGAGCCACTGCAGCACCGCCACCGCCAGCGCCATCGCCAGGGCATAGAGAATGACCGTCCTCGCCATCGCCCGCAGGCTGCCAGAAACATGGTCCGGTGGCCATCCGTCATCCCGGCGCAGGCCGGGACCTCGGGGAGACCCGCCGAGACTTCCTGTCCTGAGGTCCCGGCTTTCGCCAGGATGACGGAAAGGCTCCGCGTTGATGGAGACGCCGCTCTCCCTTTCGGCCCAGAATCCCGCGATGCGCCTTGGGTCTCGCCTCATTCCACCCTATCTGGGCCTCGCCCCATTTCCGCTCGTCGCGGCGGAAGTTTTTCCAAGCCCTTGGAAGCCGAAACAATGAACCTTCCGAAACTTTCGCAGAACCTTCCGACGGCGCGAGGCTGAACGAATCGCCATGGCCGCCCCAGTCCTCGCTTATGAAAATCTCGGCCTGATCCAGGGCTCCGGCTGGCTGTTCCGGGGGATCGACCTGTTCGTCGGGGCTCGGGATCGCCTGGCCCTGATCGGCCGCAACGGCGCGGGCAAGACCACCCTTCTCAAATGCCTGGCCGGATCGATCGACACCGACGAGGGGCGTCGCACCATCCAGCCCGGTACGAAGGTGATCCTCCTCGAGCAGGACCCCCAGGTCGACCGCTTCGAGACCCTTCGCGACTTCGCTCTCCACGGCCCGGGCGGCCCTGCCCCGCACGAGGTGGACGCCATCGCCGACCAGCTCGGGATCGACCTCGACCGGCCTGCCGCCACCGCATCGGGGGGAGAGCGGCGGCGGGCGGCCATCGCCCGGGCGCTCGCTTTGGACCCCGACGTCCTGCTGATGGACGAGCCGACCAACCATCTCGACCTCGGAGCGATCGAATGG
>DASVUW010000127.1:0-4608 GCA_036386845.1 Allosphingosinicella sp.
CGGGGTTGCCCAGGCGGCCGAGCAGGGCCGAGATGCGCTCCAGCCCGAGTGTGTCGGCGCCGGGGGAGAGCGAGGCCAGCCGGTGGAGCTGGCGCTGGACGCCGGGGTGATCCGAGACGGCGCGGTCCATTTAACCCCTCCCCTTCAGGGGAGGGGTTGGGGTGGGGCCTGTCGGGAGCGCGGGACCTGAGACATCCCCCACCCCCAACCCCTCCCCTGAAGGGGAGGGGGGAAGATTCAAGCCGCCGCCTTCCGCTCTGGCGTCAGGTATCCGAGCAGCTTCGCCAGGGTCGAGCGCAGGTCCTTCCTGTGCACCACCATGTCGACCATCCCATGGGCGAGGAGATATTCGGCGCGCTGGAAGCCTTCGGGGAGCTTCTCGCGGATGGTCGATTCGATGACCCGCTGGCCGGCGAAGCCGATCAGCGCCCCCGGCTCGGCGATCTGGACGTCGCCGAGCATCGCGTAGGAAGCGGTGACCCCGCCCGTGGTCGGATCGGTGAGGACGACGATATAGGGGAGGCCGGCCTCCTTCAGCTCCGCGATGGCGACGGTCGTCTTCGGCATCTGCATGAGCGACAATATGCCCTCCTGCATTCGGGCCCCGCCGGCTGCGGTGAAGATGACGTACGGGCAGAAATCGGCGATCGCGGCCCGGGCGCCGTCGAGGAACGCCGCGCCCACCGCCATTCCCATCGACCCGCCCATGAAGGCGAAATCCTGCACTCCGATCACGGCGCGGTGCCCCTCGATCGTCCCGCGGGCGTTGATCAGGGCGTCGCTTTCGCCGGTCGCCGTCCGGGCGGCCCGGAGCCGGTCGCTGTAGCGCTTGGAATCGCGGAACTTGAGCGGGTCCTCCCGGACCTGGGGCTGCGGGAGCATCGAATAGCCGGGGTCGAACAGGCTCTCGAACCGGGCGCGCGGGCCGATCCGGCCGTGATGGTCGCAGCGCGGGCAGACCGAATCGTTCTCCTCCCATTCCTTGGTGAAGATCATCGCGTTGCACTGCCGGCACTTGTGCCAGAGATTGTCCGGAGTCTCCCTCTTGGGAAGGAAGGGGATGGAGTTGCGGACGCGGTTCAGCCAGCTCATCGAAGGTCTCCTGAGGCGCGCGAGATAGGAGGGTGGGGGGAGGGTGTCTACAATTGTCCTCCCTGTCCGCGAAGTGGATGGGGAGGGGGACCATGCGAAGCATGGTGGAGGGGTAGCTGGCGAGGCCTGCGCGCTTACCCCTCCACCACACTTCGTGTGGTCCCCCTCCCCATGCTGCGCATGGGGAGGATCAGAGAGTCGCCTCGATCGCTCTCGCGGCGATGTCGGGATCCTCGGCCTCGGTGATCGGGCGCCCCACCACCAGGATCGAGGCGCCGGCATCCAGGGCCTTCCTCGGAGTCATCACCCTCTTCTGGTCTCCCGCAGGCCCGTCCGCGGGGCGCACCCCGGGAACCACGAAGAACCCGTCCGGCCACAATTTCTTCGCGGCCGCCACCTCGTTGCCGGAGCAGACGACTCCGTCGAGGCCGGCCTCCCGTGCCAGACCGGTCAGCCGTTCGACCTGCGCATGCGGATCGCCCCCGACTCCGATCGAGGCAAGGTCGCTTCCGTCGAGGCTGGTCAGGACCGTTACCGCGACCACCTTCGTGCCCGTCGGCGCCGCCGCCTTGGCGTCCTCCATCATCGCCCGGCCGCCGGCGGCGTGGACGGTGAGGATCGCGGGCTCGAGCGGACTGAGCGCCTGGATCGCCTTGCCGACCGTGTTGGGGATGTCGTGGAGCTTCAAATCGAGGAAGATCGGAAGATGAAGCTCCGCCATCTCGCGGACTCCGTGGCGGCCGTTGGCGCAGAAGAATTCGAGTCCGAGCTTGATCCCGCCGACATGGTTCCTGACGCGGGCCGCGATCGCTTTGGCCCGCTCGAGATCGGGCGTGTCGAGGGCGACGAAGATCGGGCTCCTCATGCGGTCGGCCAGACCTTGGAGTCGGTGGCCACCCGCTCGCCCTCGCCCCCGCTCTCACCATTGTCGACGGCGACCGGCGACGGCGTCGGGCGCGGCGGAGCGACGCTGACCGAGGTGGGCTCCAGCCGGCGCCTGAGGCCCCACAGCCGCGCCCGGTAGACGATGAAGGTGGGAAGGAATCCGAGCAGGAAGGCGGCGAGGACCAGGACGGGCAATTTCACGTCCGCCTCGAGCCCGCCCCAAAGCTTCAGGGTGACGGCGTTCCAGTTCGCCTTGGCGAAGAGGACGAGGACCACGGTGAGGGCGATCCAGAAGAGGGTTTTCAGGAACTGCATTAGCGCCCTCCGGGGTTCGGCACAGGTCTATGGCGGTCGGAGTGAGGCGGCAAGCAGTTCTAAATCCTCCCCGCGATTTCGCGGGGAGGGGGACCGCGCGCAGCGGGGTGGAGGGGTTCTGCGGCGCCGGAAGAACCCCTCCACCATGCTTCGCATGGTCCCCCTCCCCGGCAAATGCCGGGGAGGATTTTCTCACCCAACCTCCCGCTCGATCGAGTCGAACAGCGGCTGGATCTCCTTCAGCCTCGGCCTCTCCTCAGCGAGGATGGCGCGGAAGGCTTCGCGCTTCAGCCGGGCGGCGAGCCCTTGCGGAAGGCTCAGGCCCTCGGGCAGGGTCGATACGGTGATGTCGATCAGCCGGTCGGCGCCGTGAAGCCGGCCCCACAGATAGTCGTTCTCGCGATAGGCCCGGCTGAAGAAGGCGCCGAAGCTGTTGAATTGGATGCCCTTGAGAGTCGCTCCGGCGCCGCCCGCCCGGATCGCGGTCGAGTCCTCCGGCGAGATCCGGTCGACCTTGACCTCGTCATATTCGTCCAGCCCTTCGCCCTGGAGGAGGGGCAGGGTGGCGATGTCGTAAAAGGGAAAGCCGAGATAGGCCAGGATCAGGCTTCGGCGCTCGCGCTTGGGGAAGGCGCCGAGGGCCGAAGTGAGCCGCGAGTCGGCTTCGTCGTCCGCCGCCCGGAGCGACAAGGCGCCGGCAAGCGCTTCGAGCGCGGCTGCGGGCTCGGCTTCGGCGCGCCGATAGATGTCGGCGCCGGCGCCGCCGGGTTCCTCCGAATAGCGGCCGATCAGGCGGTAGATCTCACCGCGCGCGGCCGCGATCGCCTCGCGCGGCGGATCCGACTGCTGCTCGATCTGGCCGAGCCGCCGGGCCAGGAATCGAAGCCGGCGGATACGGAAGGCGGAATCGAAGCTTCTGAGAAACAGGACGACCTCCGGGCGGGCGCCCATCGCCGTCATCGAGTCGTGGTCCGCGAGGCCCAGACGCCTGACCTCGCTCCAGACCGAGTGACGGATTCGCTCGTGGCGGCCACGGTCGCCGCCGCCGCCGAGCCCGAAGATCCGCTCCGCCGCTTCCTCGGCCACGCCGGCGAGTTTGAAGTGGCCGTAGGCGGCATAGGCGTAGCCCGCCTCGCGGGCCGCGACGGTCTGGGCTCGGGCCCGCCAGCCGGCGAGACGCTTCGCGGTCGGCTTCAACAGGAAGATCGTCGAGCCGAACGCCCGCTCGATCGCCGCCTCGACCTGAGGGCGCATCGCCTCGACGATCCGGCGAAGCCGACGGATGGTCGATGAGCGCTGGTCGATCGCTTCGAGATTGTCGCGGATCGGCTGCTCGCGCGGAATGTCTGACAGGGCACCGAAGATGGTGGCGAAGAAACCGGGGGCCTCGCCGGTCCCGCCCGGCCCGAGGCGTACGGAGGGCAGGCCCGGCTTCGGGTCGATATAGACGAAGCGGCGGTCGACTTCGCGGTGCGCCGGCCGGTTCTGAAGGGCCTTGATGGCCGGCCGGAAGGGCGCGTTGGCGAGCACCGAGCCGTCGATCAGTACCGCCGATTCCGCCGTGCCCAGCGCCGACTGGCGAGGAAGCGCTCGAGTGAGGAAGTCGCCTCGGCCGGGCCAGCCGGAGCCGCGCTCCGCCAGCACCGAGTCGAGCTCGCTCACCTGGAACGGCGGAAAGGCGCCTGGAAAGCTCGCCGTGGCCCGGGCGGCGAAGGTGAGCTCGGCGGCGTCGGCGAGGGGCCCCGGTCCGGCCCGACGGAAGGAGAGGATCAGCCGATGCTCCTGCTCCGTCACCTCGCTCGGCGAGTTGAGCCGAAGCTGCTCCGAATAGCCGTAGAAGTCGGTGACCGTGACGAACAGGTCGAGCGGATGGTAGCCGGGCAGGAGCGGCGGCCCCTCCGGCCCCGAAGCCATGGCGTCGAACGCCCCAAGCAGGAGCCTGGTGAAGCCCGGCCCGCTGAACGGCGGAGCGAACCAGCGGGCTCGGACGAAATTGGCGAGCTTGCCTCGAATCTCCTCGCGATGCTCCGCCTCGACCGTCTTTTCGAGTGCCCCCCGACGCGACGACCAGGCCCAGGCGAACGGCACCGCCGCCGACTTGGCGAGCCGGGAGAAGCGGCTCAGCGCCGGATCGATCAGCCGGTCGACGTCGGCGGTTTCGAGCCAGAGGTCGGTGAGGGGCTCAAGGGAGCGCCCGCTGGCGATCGCCTCGGCCAGGAAGACGGCGTTGATCCCCCCCGCGCTGGCGCCGGCGAGGATGTCGACCAGCACCCGGACGTCGAGGTCGCATTCGAGGGCGATGGCCTCGATCAGCCG
>DASVUW010000128.1:0-4383 GCA_036386845.1 Allosphingosinicella sp.
CGCGCTGCTGATGGGTCCGAACAGCGCATTGGCCTGGCTGTTCCTCAAGCAGAGGGTCACCTGGACCTTCGTCCTGGGCTCCGCGATCGCCTGCGTCGGAGTCGCACTGCTGTTCGTCCAGGAGATGCGCGCAAGCCCCACTTCGTCCGCGGAGATCATGCTTGGAATCGGCCTCACCGTGCTCGGAGTCCTCTCGGCCTCGGCCGCCAACATCCTTCAGTCGACGCGAGGCGCCGCGGCCTGGCCGCTCGCCAGCTTGCTCGCCTGGGGAATGGTCTATGGAATCGTGGCCAACGCGCTCTTCGCGCTCGTCGTCGCCGGCCCGCCGGTGATCGAGACCCGGGCGGCCTACTGGCTTGGCCTCGTCTATCTCGGCCTGCTGGCCTCGGCGCTCGCCTTTCCGCTCTATTTCGCCGTGATGCGCCAGGTCGGCGCGGGCAAGGCGGCTTATTCGAGCGTTCTGGTGCCGATCCTGGCGATGGTCTTCTCGACCCTGTTCGAGGGCTATCGCTGGTCGACCCTCGCTGTGGCGGGCGGGCTGACCGCCTTTGCGGGACTCGTCATTGCCCTGAGGTCGAGGGCGGCGACGACCTGACTCCCTCCCTGGAAGGGAGGGGCAGGGGGTGGGTCCGCCGAAGGCGGCCGAAACTCGGACTCAGCAAAAGTCTCGCTTCGCTCGCCTACCCACCCCTGGCCCCTCCCTTCCAGGGAGGGGATCACCAATTGCACCGCCCCTCCCCCGGGCCTAAGTCCGCGCCATGCTCGACGTCCAGAACGCCCCCGCCGCCCCGCCTTCCGCAATCCGAAGGGGGGATTACCGGCCGCCGGACTGGCTCGTGCCCTCGATCGAGCTGGAATTCGATCTCGGCGCCGAGCGGACCCGGGTTCGGGCGCGGCTGAACGTGTCGCGCAACGGGGCTCACGGCCGGCCGCTCCGGCTGGACGCCCAGGGGCTAGAGCTGGTCGAGATCAGGGTAAACGGCGAGGTGGCCGAGCATGATCTCGAAGGCGAGGTTCTGACCGTCGCGCCCGGCGGCGAGACGGCGGTGGTCGAGACCCTCGTCGAGATCGACCCACGCTCCAAGACCCAGCTCATGGGGCTCTACGAATCGGGCGGAATATTGTGCACCCAGTGCGAAGCCGAAGGGTTCCGCCGGATCACGCCCTTCCCGGACCGGCCCGACGTCCTTTCGCGCTACCGGGTGCGGATGATCGCGGACAGGCAGGCCTATCCGGTGCTCCTCTCCAACGGAAACCGGGTCGGCGCCGGCGATCTCGAAGCCGGTCGGCACTGGGCCGAGTGGGACGATCCGTTCCCCAAGCCCTGCTACCTCTTCGCCCTGGTCGCCGGAGACCTCGCCGCCAATCGCGACGGCTTCACCACGCTCACCGGCCGAAAGGTCGAGCTTGGGATCTGGGTCCGCGAGGAGGACCTCCCGAAGACGAAGCACGCCATGGAATCGCTCAAGGCGTCGATGAAGTGGGACGAGGAGGTCTACGGCCGGGAATACGATCTGGCCGTGTTCAACATCGTCGCGGTCTCCGATTTCAATTTCGGGGCGATGGAGAATAAGGGCCTCAACATCTTCAACTCGCGCTACATCCTCGCCGACCCCGAGACGGCGACGGATTCCGATTTCGACGCGGTCGCCGGGGTCGTGGCCCACGAATATTTCCACAATTGGTCCGGCAACAGGGTCACCTGCCGCGACTGGTTCCAGCTCTCGCTGAAGGAAGGCTTCACTGTCTTTCGCGACCAGATGTTCTCGGCCGACATGGGCTCCGCCGCGGTCAAGCGGATCGAGGACGTGAAGATGCTCCGCGCCGCCCAATTCCCCGAGGACGGCGGGCCGCTCGCCCATCCGGTGCGGCCCGATTCCTATATGGAGATCGCCAATTTCTACACGGCGACGGTCTACAACAAGGGCGCGGAGCTGATCCGGATGCTCCACACCCTGCTCGGGCCGGATCGGTTCCGGGCCGGGTGCGACCTCTATTTCGACCGGCATGACGGTCAGGCGGTGACCTGCGAGGATTTCGTCCGCGCGATCGAGGATGCGAGCGGCGAAGACCTGTCGCAATTCCGCCTGTGGTACGAGCAGGCGGGAACGCCTCGGGTCCGCGCCACGCTCAGTCAGGACGATGACGGGGCCGCGCGGCTTGCGCTGGAGCAGGAGGTCCCGCCGACTCCGGGCCAGCCGGTCAAGAAGCCGATGCCGATCCCGCTTCGAGTCGCCCTGTTCGCCCGGGACAGCGGCGAGAAGGTCGAAGAGCGGCTGGTCCTGCTCGACCAGCCGCAGGACGAGGCCGTGTTCGCCACCGGCGGGCAAGATGTCGTGCTTTCGATCAACCGAGGCTTCTCCGCCCCGGTGATCGTGGACACCGAGCGGCCCCCCGCCGACCTCGCCTTCCTGTCGGCGAATGACGACGATCCCTTCGCGCGCTACGAGGCGATGCAGCAGCTGATGCTCGATACCCTGCTCGCCGCGATCGCCACGGGCCGGGCCGACCATCAGGCGGTGGTGGACGCCGTTCGCCGGACCCTGGAAGACGAGACTCTCGACCCGGCCTTCACCTCCGATGCGGTCCTCCCGCCGAGCGAATCGTTCATCGGCGACCAGATGGCCATGGTGGACCCCGATTCGATCCGCCTCGCCCGGGACGCCCTGCGCTCCGAGCTCGGCCGGGCCCTCGAGCCGCAATGGCGCGCCGCCTATGCGTCGACCGCGGCCAACCGCTACGAATATTCGCCGGCGGCCAAGGGCGCCCGTCGGCTGAAGACGGTCGCGCTAAACTATCTGATGGCGGCCGGGGCGCAGGACGCACCGGCGCTCGCCCGGCGCCAATATGACGAAGCCGACAACATGACCGACCGCCAGGGGGCCCTGGGAGCGCTCGCCAGCTCGGATTCGCCCGAGCGCCACGGCGCGCTGGCCGCCTTCTACGAGCGCTATCGCGGCGATTCGCTGGTGCTCGACAAATGGTTCACCGTTCAGGCGCTCTCCACCCGCGACGACACTCTGGCCGCGGTCGAGGATCTGGCCGGCCATCCGGACTTCACCTTGTCCAATCCGAACCGGATGCGCTCGCTCGTCGGCGCCTTCGCCTCCAACCAGCGCGCCTTCCATGATTCGTCGGGCCGAGGCTACCGCTTCCTCGCGGACATGATCCTGGCGGTCGACCGGCTGAACCCGCAGACCGCGGCCCGGCTCGTGCCCCCGCTCGGCCGCTGGCGCCGCTTCGGCCCGGCCCGCCAGGAACTGATGCGGGCGCAGCTGGAGCGGATCGTCGCGACTCCGGGCCTGAGCAAGGACGTCTTCGAGCAGGCCAGCAAGTCGCTGGCGTGAAAGCCCCTCCCCTTCAGGGGAGGGGTTGGGGTGGGGGCTGTCGAACCTCGCGAGGCGCCGGAATGCGCTTCCGACACCGGCCCACCCCAACCCCTCCCCTTCAGGGGAGGGGCTTAAGACTCGTCCCTAAGCCCGAATTAACCATTGAAGGTTAAGGCCTGTGGCGGTCCGCAAGGGGATGCGGGGAGCGAAAGGCCGCACCGACGTGGGTGAGATGGGCGAAATAGAGCCGGAAGGCAGCGCGGAGGATCGGGTCGCCCCGCGCACCAACCTGCTGCTCGCCGCGACCGCCGAGGTCGCCGGCCGAAGCCTCCCCGTTCGAATCCGCAACCTTTCCGAAACGGGCGCCATGGTCGAGGGCGCGGGCTTGCCCGAGGCCGGGATGCCCCTCGTCCTGATGCGGGGCGATCTGCAGGTCGCGGCCACCGTCGCCTGGGCCGCCGGGGCGCGCCGCGGCGTCAGGTTCGGAGGACCCACCCCGGTCAGCGAATGGACCGGCGGCAAACCAAAGGCGATCGACTGCACCGGCCTTCGCGACCAAAGGCGTGTCGACGCCATCCAGGCGGACGCCCGGGCCAACCCCGTCTCCGGCCGGGAGCTGCGCTCTGCGGAAGCGCCGGCCACCCACCCCGTGGCCCCCGATCTCGACAGTCGGCTGGCGGACGAGCTGGGCTTCGTGCAGCGCCTCCTGGAGGGTCTCGGCGACGAGCTGATCGCCGACCTCCTCCTCGTCCAGCGCCACGGCAAGTCCCTCCAGAGCCTCGACCTGGTCGGCCAGATCCTCGGCCACGTCTCGACGATCCTTCGCTCCGACGACAAGGCCGCCGTGGTCGAGGATATCGGAATGGAGGATCTTCGCGCGCGGCTGAAGCGAAAGTCGATCTGATCCATCATTAATTGGTGCCAGGCACCATTTTCCAAGGCGTTGGAATCATTGACAGGCGTCATGCTGAACTTGGTTCAGCATCCAGGGTGGAGGCCGCCTCGGGGTGAAGATCCGGACTCTGAAACAACTTCAGGGCGACGGGAATGGCGC
>DASVUW010000129.1:0-8516 GCA_036386845.1 Allosphingosinicella sp.
GGGCCAGCATGAGCAGCCTGCCGAGGCAGCCGCCGCCGCGACGGCGCCTCGGCGGCGCTTCCTCGAACTCTTCATAGGCGGGGCGGTCCCGCGCGCCTCGTCGGCTACGGGCGGCCGCTCGCAGCATGGCGGCTACCAGGCTGCCCAGGTCCGGACTTGCCGGCCGAGGGTCTTCGGGCCCCGGCCGGCCTGCCGAACCTCGGCCTCCCCAAGGGCCGAAATCGTCGCCGGCACCGCTCATGGGTGGGCCGGGCTCGACGGTCCTGGTCGGGCGAGGCCGCGACCGCTCAGGAGGGGGCGGCGCCTCCCGGGCCGGGGCCGGGTCGCCGAAGCGCGCTCCGCATTGCGGGCAGGACGACGAGTCGACCCAGATCCCCGGATCGTGGTTCGTGCAGAAATAGCGGACCGGCGCCTCGCGGCAGGCCTCGCATTCGCCGCCGGTCGGCTGGACGGTGCCGCAATTGGGGCATCTGAGGACCAGTCCGACCATCACCCGCACTCCGCCTCGGGAAGCCCGGCCTCCGCCTCGGGCTGCGGGAAGACCGAATTGACGAGCTCGGCGGGAATGTGGAGCCGATAGAGCTGAGGCAGAGACCCAGGGATGTAGCGGGCAAGGGTCGGAACCCGCTCAAAGGGGCCGAAGGCCTGCCGCGGCAGCCGGCGCGAGAGCGCAACCGTCGTCAGCACGGGGTGGGCCTTGTAGGCCGGATAGATGGCATAGCCCTCTTCGACATGGTCGTGGCCCCGGACCATATGGGTCACCGGCCGGCCGAGACGGGCGCTGAGCGCGCAGAAGGCGTCGAAATCCTCGTGCCCGAACTGGCTTCCCCGGGTGAAGCGGTTCGGCATCTTCTTGCGCGCGGTCGGATGCGCCCGGGTCCAGGTGAAGTCGGAGAGGCAAACCGGGTCGTTCCAATTCCCCGTCTCCTCGAGCCGCGAATGGAGGTCGGTGAGCGGAAACCCGGCATGGGCTATGAGCAGCCCATCCGGAAGGAAGAGCGCATGCGGCGCCTGCTGGAAGAAGCGGACGGCGAGCTTGCCCGCGCGCTCGATCCACTCATGGGCAAGATTGGCGTTGAGGAAGTCCGCGAAATCTCCGGGCGAGACGCCGGAGGCGAACCGGCCCCCGTCCCAAGAAAGCGCTTCGTCGTGATTGCCGACGACCACGCACACCCGGCCAGGCCTCTCCAGGATAAGCTCGAAGACCCGAAGCAGGACCTCCAGCCCGTAGCCTTCGTCGTCGAAGAGGTCGCCGAGCAGGACGATTCGGGCCGGTGCGGCCTCCGGGTCCTCAGCCTCCGCCTCGATCAGGGCCAGCGCCGCTTCCAAAGCGAGGAGGTCGCCGTGCAGGTCGCCGATGATCCATAAGGGCGCGTGGGGATCCATCTCGCCGACCTGGATCGCTTGGTCCGCGGCGTCGCTCCGATAGCGGTCGAACAGCAGCCCGGGCCCCTGCTCCCCGTCCAGAAGCGCCTCGAACGCCTCGACCGTCGAGCGCATCCGGGCGCGGAGCCCGGCCGGCGACACGGCTTCCCCGACCGCGGCCCAGTCGAGCTCCCGGACATCCTCCACCGGCGGAATCGCGACAGGCGCCGGTTCCTCGCCGCACGGGTCGGCCGCTCCATCCACCGGGTCGACGGCCGCCTCGGGAAGCTCGTCCATCAGGCCGCCCGAACGACGAGGGGAAGCTTTGCGACCTTCCTCGCCTCGTTCCCGACCGCGATCTGGTCGCCGGAGCGGAGCGGGTGCGCCCCGGTCAGCGCCCGGCCGTTGACGAGCGTCTGGTTGGTCGTGGCTCCGGCGGGCTTCACGGTCCATTGGCCCGAAGGGCCTTTCTCGAGGATGCACTGGCGCTCGTCCCAATATTCGGAATCGGTCCCGAACTGGCGCATGAGCGTCTTGCCGACCTCGGTCCGGATCCCGACCCGCAGCGTCTTTCCTCCCGGGGCGACCAGCTCGAGCGAGTCCGAGACGAGAGCGGCGCCGGCCCCGCCCGGCGCGGCGCGCGGCGGAGCGGCCGGAGCCGGCTTCGGCGCCGGCTTGACGGTCGCGGGTGCCGGCGCCGGCGCCGGTTTTCGGTCGCGGCCGCTCAGGGTCGCCCGAAGCTCCATCGCCGTCGGCCGTTTGGCGGGATCGGGGTTCAGGCAGCGGTGAAGGGCGGCGCTGACGTCGGCATTGCTCGCCGGCCAGGGCATCGGCCCGAGAAGCGCCGGCGGTTCGGCCTTGTAGGCCTGGACGAGGCGGGCATATTCCGACTGGTCCTCCGACCAGTAGGGATGCCGTCCGGCCAGGAGCTCGTAGAGGATGAGGCCGCAGGTGAAGACGTCGGAGGCGGGCACCGGAACTGAGCCCCTCACCAAATGCTCGGGCGACCGGTAATTGTCCGTCCCGACATAGCCCTGGTGGCCGTGCCAGGGCGGCCGCCGGTCGGCCAGGACGGAGAAGTCCATGTCGATGAGCTTGAGCTGGAATTCCGAAGCGATGGTCGGATCTTCGATCAGATAGGCGTTGGCCGGCTTGAGGTCGGCATGGACGATCTTCACCTCGTGCAAGGCGGCGATTCCGGCGACGAGCACCTTAGCCCAGGTCGCATGGCGCGCCCACACCTTGGGATCGCTCGTGGGCGCCTTCCGGGTCGTCCGGTGCGCCTCGCGCTCCTTGTCGAGCACCTGCTGAAGGTCGGCGCCATCCTCGACGAACTGGAAGGCCTGAAAATAACACCGCCCGCCCCACAGCTCCTCGAAGCTATCGACCTGCGCGACCGCGAAATTGTCGGCCTTCCCCCGAACCACCCGGGCCGAAAGCTCCTTCTGATAGGCGACGAAGTCCCTGTACCAGACCACCGTCGGCGCCGGCGACTTGTACTGCTTGAAGAACACCTTGTGCCCGCTGGGCGCGACGGCGGCATAGGAGATGGCCATCATCCCGGGCCCGAACACCTTGGTGATCCGGTAGCCGCGGATGACGTCCCCGACTTTGAGCTTCTTCGCCATCGCCCGCCCTCAGGGCCGGTCCCGCCCCCTCAAAGCGCGACCGTTTCGGCGGAGCGGGAGACGCTGGCGGCGAGCTGCTTCAGGGTGTTTCGGAAATTGGCCTGGTCCGAGGTGAACTTCTGGAGCGCCTCCTGGGCGTTCAGCCCCTCATATTCGACCACTTCCCACTCCGACTTGTCGATCTGGCTGAGCCGGTCGTAGCCCTCGAAATTGGGCGCGAAGATGGAGAGGATGATCCGGTTGGCCATCACCATGTTGGCGACGTCCTGCAGCGATCCGCCCTTGGCTTCGGGAATGCTCATCGTCTCCTTGAACGAGGCGTCGGTGAAGACGACGACGACCCGGGCCGCGTCGCTCCGGTAACGCCACTTGCCCGGCTCGGCCGACTGCGCGCCCTTGGGGGTCGCCTCCATCGTCGCGACCTTGTAGAGCGTGTCGAGAAGCGACTCCGGCTCGTCTCCGCCGCCATTGGCCTGGAGCGCGGCGAGCTGGCTCTTGAGCTCGGCCGGATCGCGGACGAACTCGTTGTCGACGATCCAGGGCAGCCCCTCGCTCTCGGCGGCCTCGATGTCCCGATAGCCGACCACTTTGGCCCGCCAGTCCTTGACCGGCGCCGCGTTGTTCGCGTCGCCGCTGCTCAGCGAGCCGACGAAGGTCTCGATATTCTGGCGGAGCGCATCGATGCAGGGCGCCATGCTTCCGCTGATGTCGACCACGAAGACGATGTCCGCCACGCCCTTGGTCTTCTCCCGGCTCTGCGGCGTCTGCTCCGCGGCCGCGATCTCCGACACGCCGCCGGAACTCGTCTCGGTCGGAAGCGGAGTCCCCGCCAGATCCGGCGAAGCGGTCTCGGGCGCAAGGCTCTCGGGCGCGAGGGTCTCGGGGGAGGCGGTCTCGGCCGGACCGGCTCCGGTCTCGTCGGCGGCGGGGGCGGTCGGATCGGTGCTGCTCATTCTAAAACTCCATCGGCGGCGCTGAACGCCCGGGTGCGGGCCCAATGGGCAAGCGAACGAGATTTGCTGAGCTTCGTTCCGACAGGTTGGGTCCGGGCCGCGCCATGGACGCCGACGCGGCCGATCGTCATTCCGGCCAAAGCCGGAATCCACCAACACCCCGTTTCCCGGATCGATCGCTTCCGGGTTCATGGATGCCGGATCAAGTCCGGCATGACGGACGGGCGGAAGGCGGGGCGGGCTGAACCCGGCGGCACGAGGCTAGCGAGGCGCGGCCCCGCGACCGCAAACCCCATCGCCGCCCGCCGCGCAATCGAGGCCCGGCCGGAGCCCCTACCCCACCGTCGCTATTCCAGATTCCGCATATAATCGGTAATTGGTGCCAGGCACCAATTTCTAAGTGTCTGAGTTGTCTCGGGGGCCGAACGGAGCCTGCATCGCGTTTTCGAATTTTTCGGTGGCTGATGCGCGAGCCCGGCATCCGGCGATGCGGGGTTGCCGGCTTTGCCCGCCTTCGCACTACGCTAAGGGGGAGACGACCGCCGAACCACCCGAGGAGACGCCGATGCCCGACGACGATTACGCCCGCGGCCGGCGGGACGGCCTGCGCCTGGCCCTGGCCGTGCTCGCGGCGGAGGAGGCGAGATGGGCGGCCCTGCTCCGCGAAAGCCCGTCCTGGCGGACCAATCTCACCCGCGAGGTCCGGCACAAGTCGCTCCAGGTCGCTCAGAAGCGGGTGCAGACGGTCCTGAACCGGCTCACGCCGAAGGGCGATGCGGAATCGATCGACCCCGAGCTTGCCTCGGCTCTCGACAGGCTCGGCCTCTAGCCCTCCAGTGGCGGGACCGGCGAGATGAAATCGGCCCGGGCCCAGCATTGTCCGCCGCGATAAGCGACGCTCGCCCAGTCGCCGTCATAGCCCAGGACCCGCACTTCCTTCCCTCGGACGAAGTTGCGGACTCGGGGTGCCTGCCGGACCGGAGCCTCACGGCAGACGAGCAAGCTTGCGGAGACATAGGCACGGTCTCCTTGCGCTTCGCCGTTCACACCCGGTTGCGCGCGCGCTCCATCATCCCCGGCAGATATATGGGGGCTGGAGGCCGCGAACGGATCGGGCGCCTGCCGGGTTTCGACGCCCGCCCCGCGGGCGCCGGGTTCGGCGGATGCCGGGCGCTGACTCGGCTGCGAGCCCGCCAGATAGATGGCGAGGGCGACCCCGAGGGCAACCGCCATCGCAAGCCCGGTGACGAGCACCGGCCTCGGCTCGCCCGGGCCGGAAAAGAAATTGCGCACCGTCGACCGCACCCTGAGCCACCGTTCTCCGGCCCCGCCCCGCCTGCTTGCCGGAGACATGCCGGCCTCCCCGGAACCGGCGCGCGGAGCCGCCCCGGCCGCGCCTTCCCTCCCGGAGGCGCCGCCACGGGCAAGCCCGGGCGCTGCATTCTCCTCGGATGGATCGTCGTCCATGAAGTCCCAAGTCGACCGCCGGCGGGGGGCCGGCGCGTCGGGAGGAGGCGACGCCGCCGCATCCTGGGCCTTGAGGTGGGCCAGGACATCCTGGATCGGCAGCCTTCGGCCCTGCGACTCCGCAGCGGGAACGGGCGGCCGGGCAGGGACCGGATCCTCTCCTGCTGCCGCCTCGGCCGGGGCGTCGGGCGGCCGGCCTTCGATCTGAGTCGAGGGACTCGGCGTCGGCGGCGCTTCGGGATGGGCCGAGACCGGTTCCGGCGGAGGGCCGCCCCCCGTCGCCTGCGACTCGACCGGACCGGATTGCGGCTCGATCTCCTCGGGCACCAGCGCGACTTCGGGGCGGCTGGCCGGCGGCCGCGTGCTCCACACGACCCGGTAGCCGCGGGGGACATGCCAGCGCTGGAAAGCCGTTCTCACCAGGTCGCGCCCGCACCTTCCGCATGTCGCGAAGTAGAGGCCGTCGTTCCAGCGCGGGACTCCGCGGGGCCTGTGCAGGCCGAGCCGGCACAGGAGGCTCATGTCGGACCGCCGCCGCCGTCACGGCGAGCGTCGGCCGCAGCCGCGCTTATCCCCCCTATATGGGGAGAGCGCCGCCTCGACCTTTGTCCCGTGAAGTTCATCTTCGCTCCTGGTCCCGACTCTTGCCCCGCCCCCTTCGGTCTCGGAGGCCCGATAGCGCGCTTGCCGCCGGCGGGCGGACGAGGCGGCCGGCGCACTCGATTCTATTCTATATAGATCGCCTTCTGGACTTTGCCGCCGCGGGACGGCGGCGTTTGCGGCTGCGGCGCCTCCGCGGCCCGGGCCGGCTCCGCCTCGCCTATATCCTCGCGCGCGACATGGCTCATTCGACCGTGGACCACCGCCCCCTTGACCATCCGGATCCGGCTGTAGGTGATGTCCCCGTGCACCCGGGCGGTGTCCTCGAGCGCCAGGTCTCCGGTCTCGATGGCTCCCTCGACCAGTCCGGACAGCCTGACCCGGTCGGCGACCACATTGCCCCGGATCTCGCCTTGATCGCCGAGCACGAGCGTGGCGCAGCGGACGTCGCCGTCGACCTTGCCGCGTATTCGAAGGTCGATGTCGGCTTCGATATTGCCATGGACGAAGATGCCGCTGCCGATGATCGAGGGGCCCTCGTCCGCGATGGGAGAGTTTGCGTTTCCGTTCATTCCAGTCTCCCCGGCCGGGCCTCGGCGCGCCGCCGTCGACCGCGAAAGCCACAGCCGCGCATTGTTCCACAAGCATAAACCAGCCGGCGCTCATCCTCCAAGGACGCGCTTCAACCCTGAAATTCAATGCCCGATTTGGGACGGTTTGGGCTCAAGCCTGAACGACGACCCTTGGAACCGAAGGACGCCGCCCCGGGCTTCGCCGATCGCAGCACAGCGGACACTCTACGTTAGGGGCCCTGCCGACCGCCCGTCCCGAATTGGGGCGGGGAGCCAAAGCGATTGATTTTGCTCGTGACTTCGCCTGTGAACCTCGTATTATCCACAGGTTCGGTTCACCAGATTCAACCGGGGGAATAATTGGGCGGGCGCTCGAAAGCCTGCCCGATTCCGGCGCCGCCCCCGCACCGACGCGAGGGAGACAGGCATGGAACAGGTTAACAAGGCTGAGCCCGAAACCGCGGAGGAGATGTCGATCATCGGCTCCGGGATCCGGGTCACCGGCAATATCGAAGCGACCGACGACCTGCATCTCCTCGGCACGGTCGACGGGGACGTTCGCTGCGTCACTTTGATCCTCGGCGAAAAAAGCGTCATTCGCGGAAGCGTCTTCGCTGAGCGGGTCCGGGCCGCCGGAACGGTCGAGGGCGCGATCGAGACCAAGGACCTTGCGG
The DNA here is from genome assembly GCA_036386845.1 of Allosphingosinicella sp. GTDB lineage: Bacteria > Pseudomonadota > Alphaproteobacteria > Sphingomonadales > Sphingomonadaceae > Allosphingosinicella. Next base: position 7,260 of record DASVUW010000129.1, read on the forward strand.
TCGAGTCGACGGCGCGGCTCAACGGCGACATCACTTATTCCCGGATCCGGATCGCCAACGGCGGAATCATCGACGGCAAGATGAGTTATCGCGAAAGCGAGGAAGAGCCCGGCGAGGCCGCCCGGCTCAGGCTGGTCGAATCCGGTCCGCCCGCCAAGCCGGAGCCCAAGGCCGTCTACATAGAATAGTTTCCCGTCCGGCGGGGGGCCGGCTCGCGCGGGCGGCCCCGTCCTCAACTTTTTCGGCCCACTGACGTTGCGACCTCAGCCTCGCGGAAGATTCGAAATGGCCGACGTCGTGATTTTTCATGCCTCCGATAAGGAAACCGCCGCGGCGCGCCTGGCCGAGGCCGTCGCCGCTGCGGGCTTCGCGGTCGACACCGCCCGGATCGAAGACCCCGCCGGATTGGCGGATTCGGTGGTCGGATGCGATTCCGAAGCGAGGATCCTCATCTGGTCGAGACCCCTCGTGTCTCACGCGCTCCACTCCGGCGACCTGTCCCGGATTCGCCAGCTTCCCGGCCTGATCGAGGTTTCCGCGGACGGAATCGCTCCCCCTTCGCGAGGCGACGAGGCTCGAATCGTGTCCGTCTCGGGATGGCGCGGGCAGCCTTTTCATCCCGGGTGGCAGCGCATCCACGCCGAGCTCAAGCGTCTGTGCGAACCGCGCAAGCCGGTCGCCGAGGCGCGGCCGGCGCGGCCGGCGCGGCCTGCCTTGGCGCCCAGCCCCCATCCGGAGGCGGCGGACCGGGCTCCATCCAGGGACGGGGGCCGGCGGCAGGCGCGGCTGATGCTCGGCGGCGGTATCGCGCTCCTGCTCGCCGCCGCTTCCGTCGGAGCGGTAAGTTGGTTCGGCTCGAACCCGCCGGATCCTGCGGCCGGCCCGGAGCTTCGCGAGGCGCCGGCCTCGGGAATGGCCGGCGACGCCCGGCGGCCCGCTTCAGCCCCGGCTCCGCAATCGCCGAGCCCCTTGGCGACCGTCCCCCAGGCTGCCGATCCCCCTCCTCCGCCGTCGGCCGGACCCCCGGCCACGGCCAGGGCCGGTCCTAACCTTCCCCTGGCGGGAGCGGCGCCGCGCCCGGCGCGTCCGAAACCCGCGGCCCGCGCGGAAGCGCGGCCCCGGGCCCAGGAACCCGCGCCGAAAAAATATTCGCGCAGGAATTCGAAGGTGATGCGCCAATTCTGCGAGCGCAGCGGCCGGTCCACCCCGCAGTGCCGGACTTTCCTGCGCTCGATCCGCGCCGGCGAGGCCGAGTAG